>NZ_JBSXOH010000044.1:0-29000 GCF_056859355.1 Cyclobacterium sp. L-R | reverse complement strand
CCACTTCTGAACTGGAATTTTGAGGTTAATAACTGCAATGGGTAGGTTCCGAAGTACCCCTCCCCACTTCTGAACCTAGAAAATTTGACCTTATCCAATGACTTTTTCTGAAATTTTGTCATATTTTCCAGTTTTTACCCTGTTTTTTGTCAGTTTTTGGTCGAATTTTTCAGGTTTGAGGTGAAAAATATGAGTTCTCAACCGGAAAATTCCATAAAAAACATTCAAGCTTGTCAGTTTTAGGTACCCCATACCTGTTTTAATGTGGGTAATTGAGGTTTTAAACTCCAACGGGTAGGTTCTGAAGTACCCTACCCCAGTTCGGAAGTACCCCTCTTTGGTTCCTACGACTTCGACAGGCTTAGCCTCCGGTACCACTGGTTCAAGTTTAACGTAGTGTAACTTGGACCCATAATGCTGAAAGTTTTCAACTTTATTAAATATACCCTGAATTCAATCCGGGTAGAAATAGTCAATATCATTTTAACGTTCTTCGACTCCTACAGCTTCGACAAGCTCAGCCTCCGGGAGGGGATTTCTACGGCTTCGACAGGCTCAGCCTCCGGGAGAGGGTAGCTATGGCTGAAGGTTTTGAAAAAATGGTGGACTATAAGGTTCACTAGTATTTTTACCCCTATAGATAAAACGAAACCTTTTTTTAGATTTTGGATACTTAAGTTAGTGTCCCCATCACAAAAGTTGATTTTCAATTAGCGTTGTAAATAAATTAATCCTTATATTTGGTACTTAATAAATTTTCTTAAAAGAAAATAATCTAGGTACCCTATGCTAAGTGTTTCAGAAGCAGCAGTTAAACTAAATCTAACTCCCCAACAAGTTAGAAACCTATGTAAAAATGAGAAATTAAAATCTGAGAAAATAGGAAGTACTTGGATTATTAATGAAAAATCTATTAACCAACTAATAAGCTCTTCTCATTGTGGAGTTGCTGAAGACCGAGCTATTTACGGATTTTCTAATAGAGACAAATCAAAGCCAATTGCTTTAAGTTTTTTCAGTGGCGCTATGGGAATGGATTTAGGTATAAAAAGAGCGGGATTTCAAACTTTATTTGCAAGTGAAACTGATAAAGCTTGCAGAAAAACTATTCTAAAAAACGATCCAAATATAGCATTAGTTGGTGACATAAGAGATTTTTCTGCTTCTGAGGTAAGGTTTGTTTCAGGATTAAACTCCGAGGAAGAAATTGATTTGGTCGTAGGAGGCCCCCCATGCCAAGCATTTAGTACTGCTGGTAAAAGAAAAGCTTTTGAAGATGAACGTGGAAATGTATTTCTGAATTTTATTGATATGATAATAGAACTTAGCCCTAAATTTGCAGTAATTGAAAATGTAAGAGGCTTATTATCGGCACCATTAAAACATAGAAGTCACAATGAAAGGGGTAAAGGCTTTGGAGAATTAACAATCAGTGAATTACCAGGAGGGGCTTTAAACCACATTATTGAAAAATTAGAAACTGCTGGTTTTAGTGTTAGTTTCAATTTATATAATACCGCAAATTTTGGAACTCCGCAAAAAAGAGAACGTGTAATTATTATTTGTTCGAAGAGCACAGGAAAACCTCCCTATTTAGAGCCTACACATAATGAAGAAGGAACGGGTGGGCTAAAAAAATGGAATTCTTTTAGAAATGCGGTTAAGAATATACCTGAAGACACCCATGAACATCTAGTGTTTCCTGAAAAAAGATTAAAATATTATAGGCTTTTAACCGAAGGTCAAAATTGGAAGAATCTACCATTAAACTTACAAATGGAAGCAATGGGAGCGTCATTTTATTCAGGAGGAGGGAAAACTGGATTTTTGCGACGTTTAAAATGGGATGAACCAAGCCCTACACTCGTTACACATCCAGCAATGCCGGCAACTGACCTTTGCCATCCAACTCAAAATAGACCACTCAGTATTCAAGAGTACATGAAAGTTCAAGAGTTTCCAGAAAATTGGGAAATTCAAGGTAGCCTCTTGGATAGGTATAAACAGATTGGAAATGCTGTTCCTATTGGTCTTGGGTATGCAGTAGGCCGCCATTTGATTAAATTAATGAAAGGTGAAAAAATTCAAAAATTTAAAAATTTTAAATATTCTAGGTATAATCGAACCTCTGATGAAAAGTGGAGGGAAGAATTTGAAAAGCAAATCCGAAATTTCAAGAATGATCACATTCAAGCTTTATAGCTTATACGATAATTGCACTCTGATAACCCAAACCAATTAAAAGTTAGCTTTAAACAGTTCCTTTGGAGTTAAATTCCAGAAGTTGACCCCAATCTATTTCACCATTAACTTTAAAAAAATCGTTAGCTAGCTCTTTAGTAAATAAATTAATTTTTTGAGCATATGATTTTAAATATTCATCATTTTTCTCTTGGGCTAAATAACCTAGAGGTTCAATTATTTCTTTATATAATTGGTCATTCCCTGAAATGAATGCCCAAAATACTTGACCACAGTACTTATAATAATCACCTTTTGGTTTATAATTATTTTTTGCCGTTGTCCTACCGTAACAGCATCCATTAACTGCAATAACGTTTATACTAGCCCCAGAAGTACGAAGTATTTTCCTTGCAGTATTAAAATTATCAACCATTTTTTTTATTTGACTATCATTCCCCCAGTCTGGCCCAGATTTAATAGAAACAATATACCTTACATCACCTTTATTAAACTCTAAATCTACACCAGGTATTCCAGATTTTCTACCATTATATACTCTGTTATTAACAAATATTGCAAGGCCTTCAAGCCAATTACCAAATATACCTTCTTCGCTAGAAGATATATATGCTTCGACAATAGCCTGTATCAGCTCCTGCGCAGTTAGAATATTTTTGGCTTTGAATAAATATGGGTTTTTTCTTCTTAAGATAGTTCTCAACTTAAGTTGTCCTAACCTCTCAACCCTTTTAGCGTGAAAATCACTAATATTTTCTTCTACATATTCCCTTACCTCAGCTAAGTCTAGCTTATTCATAAACAATAATTTTTGAAGGTTATTTTTTTATTTAAATATAATAGTAACTCTATTCAGCAATAGGAGACAATGGACTTTATAGACACCTATTTTTGAATATTTTATTTCAAATTCAATGTAAAATCTTGTTTTGTTAAATTAATAATTTAGTATAAATAATCAACTAAGGACTAGTGATTTTTTTAAGATTATCAAAATGCTACTATATTCACCTACCTAGTTAAAAAGCTAATTACATAGATTAAAGTTAAAAATTACTTCTATCATTATCTTAATAATTAAAACAGTTATTAAAACTCCAACACCCCCCTATACAAAATCAAGTAATCCTTCTAACTTCATTCCTCTGCTCCCTTTGATGAGAATCTGATAATCTTCTATATTGGAATCCTGAAGCCAGTTTCTTAAGGAAAAGGCATCTGGAAAGTAAAGGGCTTTGGGAGCTTTGGAAAGGGCATATTGGGTGTCTTTTCCTGTAAAACAGATTTTATCCAGGGCTATTTTACTTACAAGTTCTCCCAACTTCTCGTGTTCAGCTTTGCTGTATTCTCCAAGCTCATACATATCCCCAAGGATTACCATCTTGTGCTTGCGTTTATTCAACTTGCCAAATGCCTCAAGGGCTGCTTCCATGCTGGAAGGATTGGCATTGTAGGCATCCAGTAAAATCAGGTTGCTTCTTTTTTCGATGATCTGGGAACGCATGTTTTCTGGTACATAAGCAGCGATGGCTGCCGCCGCTTCCTTCATAGGCACCTCAAAATACTTGGCCAAACAAAGGGCTGCTGCTATATTGTCAAAATTATAATGCCCAATAAGATTGGATACATAGCTAGTTTCCTCGGGAGGCAAGCTAAAGGACACATTCGGCGATGCGCCAAGGAAAGTTACCTGGCAAAAATCAGCTTTACCTGGAAAGAGAACAGGGTTTTTAAACCTTCTGATCATATTGGTAAAGATTTCCTGCCCGGAATTAATAAACACCTGCCCATCCGTCTCCAATAAAAATTGAAAAAGCTCTGTTTTTGTCTTCAATACTCCTTCAGTCCCTCCCATGCCTTCTAAATGGGCCCTACCTATATTGGTAATCAGCCCATGGGTAGGCAAGGCTATCCGGCACAATTCATCTATATCCCCTTGCTTGTTGGCCCCCATTTCTACAATAGCAATCTCAGTTTCCTCTTTCAAGCCCAAAAGCGTCAGGGGCACACCAATGTGATTATTGAGGTTGCCTAAAGTCGCCTGCACCTTGAATTTACATGACAATGCCCTAATCAATAATTCCTTGGTAGTGGTCTTGCCATTGGAACCTGTAAGCCCTATGACAGGTAGGGACAATTGTTTCCTGTGATGGGTAGCCAATTGCTGCAATGCCGTTAAAACATCATCTACTAAAAAATAGCTTTCATTCTCCACCACTTCCGGATCATCCACTACCACAGCCTTGGCACCTTCTTCCAAGGCCTTTTTCGCATACTGGTTACCATCAAAAGAGGGGCCTTTTAAGGCGAAAAACAAATCTCCTTCTTCAATTGTCCGGGTATCTGTTGAAACACGTTTTGAAGAAAGAAAAAGGGAATACAATTGTGCTATCTTATCCATTGTGGTTAATCATTTTTTGAAGGCAAATTCAAACAAGTACTTCCATCCACCTGTTTAGAGACAAAAGTAATGTATCTGTTTTCATTAATTGCCGTTAAAGTTCAAAAATACCTTTCTTAATGGAAAGCAAAAAATTAATTTTACCCCTAAGCAAGATTTCGCTTCCAAACCGCAATTATCACTTATGTTGACAAAATCAATCTACCTTTTCTTGTTGCTTATTTTCGTCACAACATTGGTAAAAGCCCAGTATAACTTTGAGTTTAATACAAACATGGAGGTATTGGATGCCGATGGAAAAAGCCTGCCCCTGGCATTTGCCGGAGGGATAAATGCGGCTCAATTCCAACAGTTTGATAGTGATAACGATGGTGAGGAAGAACTGGTTATTTGGGACATAAATTCAGGAAGCATTCAGGTCTTTGAGAAAAGTGGGGCTGCTTATAAATTTCTCCCCGGAGGAAGCTACCTGTTCCCTGAAGATGTAAACGCTTTTCTCCTGCTGCTTGATTTTGATGGAGATGGTAAAAAAGACTTGTTTACAGGTTCTCCATTTGGCATCAAGGCCTATAAAAACATTACCCCTCAAGACAGTTCATTGCCCGTTTGGGAAGTCGCTCAAAGCTTTCTACGTTTGGAAAATGGCTCCAACCTTACGGCCAATATATTAGACATCCCGCTAATTGAAGACATAGATCAGGATGGGGATTTGGACGTGCTTACTTTTAACTTTGCCTCAGGAGATTTTTTGGAGTACTACCAGAATACCAGTATGGAACGCAATGGTTCTCCGGATATAGATCAATTCAAAGCCTCTCAAAACCATTGGGGAAACTTTGAGTTTTGTGGTTGTGGTGAGGTAAGTTTTGGCTTTACTTGTGGTGGAGCACCTTTAAGCATTGCCCGTCAAAACACTGACGGACTTAAGGTGCTGCATTCTGGTGGCCATACCCTGCTGTACAAGGACCTTGATCAGGATGGTGTCAAAGACCTGCTGATGGGCCGCGACGAATGTAATTCCCTTTACTTCTTACCCAACACCGGAACCGATGAAGCTCCTGTATTTTCCACCTTAAGTACAAACATCCCTCAATACGGACAGTTGCCTCAATTCCCAATTTTCCATGCAGGGTATGTATTGGAAGACGATTTGATTGTTTCTTCTCATTCCTCTGCTACATCTTTCACTTATAAAATAGACTTTGCAAAAGCATTGTACCGACTTTCCCCAAATCCGGATGCCAGCCCAAGCCTCTTTTTAAAAGATGACATGTTGGATTTTGGAGAAAATTCACGGCCATTTTTTGTAGGCAACCAAAACAATGGCGAGCTCTACATTGGAGCAAATGCCAAGGTAACTGATGAGATACAAGGTAGAATATGGGCTTATGAATTGAGAGACAATCAGGCCAGACCAATCACTGATGACTACCTGAATATCAGCGAACTAAACCTAACAGAACCGACTTATCAAAGGTTTACAACAAAGGACAATGAGTCCTACCATATTATTACTGGGGACTATTATGAAAACAATGTGCCCGAAAAGAAAATTTTCATCTCCAATGTCGCAAGTCCTGAGGACCGAAGTGAATTGAATCTCCCATCTATGGTGCTTCGAGGCTTAGATCAGGTTCATTTTTTCCATAATCAAGCCAATAACTACCTACTCCTCGCAAGGCAAACAGGTGAATTAATACTCTACTCCATCAAGATCAACGATGGTTTTGAGGCCGAATTGATATCCAATGATTTTCTGGGCTTTTCAGACAACCCTGTGGATAGAAATTTGGCAGTGGCGGTGAGGTCTGGAGCGAAACCTTTGCTTATGGCTATCAATCAGCAAGGGGTTTTGTATGCTGTTGAAGATTTCCTGCAGAAAAGTGAAAGGATTCAGGTTTCAATAAAATTAAGAGATAAAACATTTACAGAAACCAGATTTGGCAAAAACACCTCCATTACATTTGTGCCGAAATTACTGGGCGAAGGTTTTGATTTAATCCTTGGCAATAGGGCTGGTGGTTTGGAATATTTAATGCAAACGGACAATGGAGGTTCAGAACCGGGATCAAGTACAGAGATTCTCCTTTTTCCCAACCCTACAAATGGTCAGGAGTTTAGAATTGCAATAAACGAGAATGCCAGGATGAATATCTACAGTCCTTCAGGAGCCCTAATAATGAAAGGAATAGACTTGGTGAAAAATCAGGAAAATCTATTTAGCAGCTTTGGCTTCCCTTCTGGTTTGTACTTATTGGAAATCATAAAAGATGAAAACGAAAGGCATTATAGAAAGTTGATTGTTAGTCCTTAAAGAAGCATTCGTTTCCTTGAAAATTATCGAGGAAATCCCCCTTTTTTCCCCTTTAAAGGGGGATTTTCGGGAATTGATGTTTTATGCTAAATGGGTGAAATTTTAATGGGCAGAGAAAACTAACAGGTAAAACGTATCCGATCACCCTAAAGCATCAAAATCCCCCTTGACAAGAAGGGCAGTGCCTGTCACGGCAGAGTCGGTAGGGATTTTTCACGTAACCTGAAAATTATTTTTCAGATCGAATCAATCTAGAGAAAAACTATCTGAGTCTTTCCATGCCGGAAATTTAGTCCTGTAATCCAAAAGTGCCTTGCCATCCAATTCCACTATGGAAATCTTAGCAGACTCTCCAGCCTGAATTATATCTTCACCTTTGAATCCATAGGCTGCGGAATGACCACAATAGGCCACACCATTACCATCCTCGCCAACACGATTTACACCAACACAATAACATAAATTCTCTACTGCCCTGGCTCTAAGCAAAGCGTCCCAAGCCATCACCCTAGAGGCGGGCCAAGAAGCAACATAAAAAAGCAGATCAAAATCCATTTCTCCTTCTGGAGTAGCGCTATTCCTAGACCAAAGTGGAAACCTTAGATCGTAACAAATTTGCGGTCGGATCTTCCAACCTTTACAGGTAAAGGTTTTATTCTCCTCCCCCATCGAAAAATAATTGTCCTCGCCAGCCATCCTGAAAAGGTGTCGCTTGTCGTATTGTAAAAGTTCTCCCTCTGGAGTTGCCCAAAGCAAGCGGTTATAATAGTTGCCCTTCTCTTTTATAATGACACTTCCTGTAATGATAGATTTCAACTGTCCAGCCATTTGAAGCAGCCATTTTGAGGCGTGCAGGTTCATGGGTTCTGCCTGATTGGCTGAATTCATGGTGAAGCCAGTGGTAAACATTTCAGGCAATACAATTATATCTACCTTTTGATCCATCGCCCATAGCTTTTCTTCAAACATGGCAAGGTTAGCTCCGCTGTCTTCCCAATAAATATCCGTTTGTACTAAAGCTAATTTAAGATTTTGCATAGAGATGGTCTTGAAATGAGAAAAAACTTACCCTAAATCAAGGGTAAAGCATTCGGTAATCAGTAGACACTTTGCCTTTGCTAATATCTACCAACTTCCCTTTGACCATTCTCCTTTTTAAACCTTTAAGGTAATCTACAAATAAGATCCCTTCCAAGTGATCGTATTCGTGTTGTATAACCCTGGCCGTCATACCTGAAAACTCCTCTTCTTTGAGGTTCCAATTTTCATCAAAATACTCTATGGTCAATTTTTCAGGTCTTGTGATCTCTGCTCTGACTTCAGGAATACTCAAACACCCTTCTTCAAAGGTGTATTTATCTCCATATTCGTCAAGAATGATTGGGTTAATAAAGGCTTTTCTTATCCCTTTTTCATCATCCTCCTCATCCAACATCAAGTTGCTGTCCAGAACAAAGAGTCGTATTCCTTTATTTATTTGAGGGGCAGCAAGGCCTACACCATTGGCTTTGCCCATCGTTTCAAACATATCACTAATTAACCCGCTCACATCCTCACCTTCATGAATTTCTTCTGCCTCTTTCTTTAAAACCTGGTGACCGTAAGCTACTATAGGGTATATCATTTTCTATTTAAGTATGTTTGTAAAATTATAGCGGCACTGATTTTATCCAGGTTGCCCGCCTTTTCTTTTCTGTCTTTTTTCTTGCTTCCCATACTGATCATGGATTGCATGGCCATTTTGGATGTGAAGCGTTCGTCCACCAATTCAACTTTTATATTGGGAAAAGTTTTTCTTAATCTTTTCTCTAAAGAAACAACAGGCTGCGTCATGTTCGTGTCTGTCCCATCCAAAGATTTGGGCCATCCCAATACAATTGCCGAGACCTCTTCCCTGCTTGTATAACTCTTTAAATATTCCAACAATTGGTGAGTAGGTATAGTTTCCAAGGGACTTGCTACAATCATTAAAGGATCAGTAACAGCTAAGCCAGTCCGCTTAGTTCCAAGGTCAATGGCCAGTATCCTAGCCATCAGTTGCTTTTTATTTGCAAATGAAGCCTTCTAAAAACCTCACGCTCTAGCTCCACCGCTTTTGGGAATAGCAGGTCATTCTCAATTTTTGCATGTATCATAAGTTCACTCTCCAGTTTTTGAAGTTCTAGGTACAATACCCGCACAGAGATACTTGCATCTTTAGAAATGAGATAATCATTGGTAAGCTTCCTTATCCCCTTCATTTCGTCATCATGTGCATCATGTTCTGCCGCCATTCTTTGAATAGAAGGCAATGCAAACACTTTGATTGCCTCATTCAAAGGGATTGAGCCATTTTCTATCTCATGCAGGTATGCAATCCTTTCGAAAAGGGTGTCCTCCTCTTCATGGATATGGTGAATAAAATCATCCACAAATAAAGGGAACATCAGTCTCAGGTCAGTAATTAGACTTTTCTGAGACTTCTCCATCTCTATTCCTTCTACCATACTGGTAAGGAATGGCAATGCTTGCCTTATAAAATAACGGTGCTTTTTCTTAAGATAACCTACTAAAACACCAATGGGATGAAGGAAAAGTTCATCCGAAGTTGGTTCCACCCTACTTGCCCATTCTTCTAACTCAGCGATTACCTGAGAAGGGTTTACCTTGTATTTGGCACAGACATCTTCCAGTGAGTGCTGCTCATGTTGAAAAAAACTTATTCCAAAATAGTGCAATACTTCAGCTAAAACATGGTTTTCTGTAACCAATTCTCCAATGGATTTTCTATGTTTGTTTTTAGAAGAGTGCATTAACGCAAAATTAAAAGAAATTAATGTAAAAAAAGTAAGTTATAGCACCGATTTTAAAATTATTACGTTTATCTAAACGAAACGCCTGTAATACATGTTTAATTGTAAAATTGGCGAAAAACGATTAAATTAAACGATGCTTTTCTTTGCATTAAAATATAAACAGGAACAACGTGAGCATAAAGAAGAATACAAAATCACAAATTAGACTACCAATTTTCCTGGCTTTAGGCATTTCGGCAGGTATTTGGATTGGAGCTACCTTTGCTGAACCCTCTACGGATAGAAATGATCTGAAATCAGCAATTTACAAACTGCAGGAGATCATTACCTATATCAATAGGGACTATGTGGACAGTGTAGATACCAATGAACTGGTAGAATTTGGCATTGAAAAAATGCTGGGCAAACTAGATCCGCATTCAAGCTACATCCCAGCAAAGGATGCTGCCTTGGCGAAATCTCAGCTTGAGGGAGAATTTGATGGCATAGGCATTGAATTTGGTATTTTAAGAGATACCATTTATGTGGTATCACCACTTACTGGTGGACCTTCAGAGAAAATCGGTTTACAATCTGGTGATCAAATCATAAAGGTCGATGGGGAAACCGTGGCAGGCACAGGGGTTACCAATAGAGATGTGTTTGATTTATTGAGAGGACCTAAAGGCAGTCAGGTAGAAATCGCTATCAAAAGAAAGCGTGTATCTGAACTTCTTGACTTCAATATAACCAGAGATAAAATCCCTCAATACAGTGTGAACGCCTCCTATATGATCGATGATCAGACAGGATATATCAAGATTACCAGATTTGCTGCCAATACTCACGAAGAATTCAGGAATGCCTTGCAGGAATTGAAAGCTGAGGGAATGAAGCGTTTAATAATGGATCTTCAAGGAAATCCTGGGGGATATATGGGTGCTGCCATAAACATTGCCGATGAAATGTTGAAAGACAAAGCGGTAATTGTGTCTCAAAAAGGCAAATTAAACAGATACAATCAGGAGGCTCTTGCGGTACGCCCCGGAGCTTTTGAAGAAGGTGCTGTAATCGTACTAGTGAATGAAGGTAGTGCCTCCGCTTCTGAGATTGTAGCTGGAGCCGTACAGGACAATGACAGAGGTTTGATTGTTGGTCGAAGATCTTTTGGAAAGGGACTTGTTCAGATGCCCATAGACTTATCAGACGGTGCAGAGCTAAGACTTACCATTGCAAGGTACTACACCCCTTCAGGCAGATCTATCCAAAAACCTTACGGCGAAAGTGAGGAAGATTATGCGATGGATTATTACAATAGACTTGAGCATGGGGAATTCTTTAGTGCAGATAGCATAGACTTCAATGACAGCTTGAAATACGAAACTTTAAAAGGAAGAACAGTCTACGGAGGAGGAGGTATCATGCCTGATTACTTTGTTCCTTTGGACACAAGTATGTCGAGTGGTTATGTCAACAGGTTATTCAGTTCCGAATCTTGGAGAGAGTACATTCTTGACTACCTGGATGTAAATAAAAAGAAATTTGAAAAAATGCCTTTTGAGGAATTCAACAATGGTTTCGAGATTTCGGATGCCATGCTGAAGGATTTGGTCAAAACTGGAGAAAAATACAAAGTAAAATTCATTGAGAAGGACTTTAATAAATCGAAAAATTATTTAAAGATTCTTCTTAAAGCCCATATGGCTAGAAATATTTACGATGATGATGCTTTTTATAAAGTAGTAAACGAAGTCAATGAAATTTATCAGCAAGCGATAAAACTGCTGGACAATGCCGGCACATTGGCTTTCTTTAAAGAGTAAAATCAATAATCTAAAAAAGCCGGAGGAACAGCACCTTCGGCTTTTTTTTGGTATTATTGTAATTTCAAAGAGTCAAAGCCGGATTATTCAATAGGCTTTCTCCCCTCTAAGTGAAGAAGGAGAAATTAAATAGAAGTATACCATTGCATCTTTCAGAATCAATCTGGTAAAGATTTAAACCCTTTAACCCTTAATCTCAAATCGTCCATTTTCTATGAGTGAATTTACCGAATTAAAAGTCAATCACGTTGCTATCTATGCCAAAGACCTCAAGGAAACCAATCAGTTTTACGAGGAGGTAATAGGATTGCCTAAAATTGAAGATCCTTTTAAAGATCATCTACATACCTGGTTTGGTATGGGATACGGCTTATCCATCCACGTAATCGAACGAGAGGTTCCTTGGAAAGAACAAAACATAGACAGAACCAACCACCTTTGTTTTTGTGTAAAAGACATGGATGCGTTCATTAATAAACTAAAAGATAAAAACGTTCCTTTCGGGAATTCAAAAGGCCTCAATGGAAAAGTAAACCTGCGTCCTGATGGAATCCATCAAATATTTTTCCAGGACCCCAACGGCTACTGGATTGAAATCAATGATGATTTTGAATAGAGAAAATTTTAATAACAAGGATTGGATTAACGGCATTTGATAAATAAAAAGGAGGAGCTAAAATGCTCCTCCTTTTTATTCCTTATTTATAAATTTCACTTGGCCATTTGTCATTGGCTATGTTAATATCGGGAAGTATTTTGGCGGGATCAATTTCTACCTCCACTAGCTGTTTTTCAGATTTGTGTTGGTAATTCCAGCTGTCTCCTCTTTGCCATATTTCCACCGGTAACACAATGTTTTCTTTGCTACCATCAGCGTAGGTAAGCCCCAGCTTCACTGGCATTGGCACACCACCTTTATTGCTTAGAATAATCACCTGATCGTTCCCGTAAGGCACTACATTTTCTATGGCCAGATCAATATTATCTGTTCCATAAAACCAGGATTTCCAAAACCAGGAAAGGTTCTCTCCGCCTACATTTTCCATGATATTGAAAAAATCATTAGGCTGAGGATGCTTGTATGCCCAGGCTTCGATGTAGGCCTTAAAAGCATTGTCGAAACGTTCCTCTCCTAAAATATACTCTCTCAAGAGCAATAGTCCTATTGCTGGTTTCATGTAAGCAATCATCCCCAAGTTAGAAGTATTGGCTACATCAGGGTAGGTATCAATTCCTTCTCTGTCCTCACTGTTAAACCAGTTGAGGTACTTTCTAGTTTGTTGCATATTGGATCCATATTCTCCATCATTGAATGCTTCTGAACTGTAATGGTTAATAAAAGAATTGAAGCCTTCATCCATCCACGCGTACCTTCTTTCGTTGGTTCCGACAATCATAGGAAACCAATTGTGTCCAAACTCATGATCTGTAACACCCCATAGTGAGCCTTCTTTGCTTTTGTAGCTACAAAAGTTCAACCCTGGATATTCCATTCCATTAATATCAGCAGCCACATTTACCGCAGATGGGTAAGGGTAAGGGTACCATTTATTGGAATAGTGTTCGATAGATGCTTTGCTGTATTCGGTAGATCTGCTCCAAGCATCCTGCCCATCACTTTCTTTGGGATAAACAGACTGTGCTATGGCCTTTTTACCTTCAGGTAAGTTGATCCTGGCCGCATCCCAGATAAATGCTTTGGATGAAGCAAAAGCCACATCTCTAGCATTTTCAATTTTAAAATGCCAGGTAAGTGTTCCTTCCTGTTTGGGCCTGGTCAATTCTGGCTTGTTTACCTCCTCCGGCTTCACAAGAAATACGGTTTCATCACTATTCTTCGCCTTATCCCATCGCTCTAACAAGGTCCCATTCAGTACTTCTTTAGGATTCTGAAGAGCTCCGGAGCCAACAACAATATGGTCATAAGGCACGGTTACCATATAGTCAAAGTCTCCATAGTCCAGGTAAAACTCCCCTGCTCCAAGATAAGGTTCTATGTTCCAACCCTCCACATCATCAAAAACAGCTACTTTAGGATACCATTGAGCCAACGCATAAATCGTGCCATCAGCCACTTTTAATCTACCCATTCTATCCATTCCCTTTACAGGAACTTTAAACTCAAAATTCATGGATATGGTAGCTTCACCACCTTTGGCAGGAATTGGTTCATTGAAGAACACCTGCATTCTAGTATCTGTAATAATATGTTTGGAAGAAGTTGTACTTCCCCTTTTACTCAATTTTGCGGAAACATTGCTTATAGAAAAACCTCCATCCACATCCCCGGAATACCTGTTACCTTGTATAGGGGTTGTAAGGGTACCTCTTGAATCGGCTTTAAATCTATTTTGCTCAAGATGCATCCAAACGAAAGCTAAATCTTCCGGACTATTATTGGTATAGGTAATCTCTACTTTACCAGCAACAGTATGTTCATTTTCATCAATAGTAACAGCTATTTTATAATCAGCTGCATTTTGCCAATAGTCTGGACCTGGCTTTCCGGAAGCCGCCCTATAAGCAGAACCTTGCCTATAAGTAAATTCATTGAAATCATTTTGGTTATTGCTTGTCACCTGAGCCGAAACCCAATTGGTGGAAAACATAAGGGCTACAACCAGCCATTTGCTTAGATGATTATAATTCATATTTCTTTTTTTTTGCTAAATTAATGGAATTGAGGAACAAAAAAGAATTCATCGGAATTAATCCTTCTTTATTTCAAGCCTGCTGAAGGATAAAAAAGTTTCAATTAAGCCTGGCTAATAAAAGTTAATTTGGCCAAATCCTTTCCTTAAAATTTGAACTATCACTAAGCCATATTGAACACCTACGATCTTCGGATTTGTATTTCTAAAAATTTGAGGGGTAATTTGAACCGCAAATAACGATTTTATGAAATACTACCTAATATTTACCTTACTACTGCTTACCGTTTTAACTTCTTTTGCCCAAAATGACAGCACGACATATACCTTAGATGAGGTCATCATTAAGGAGAATAGGATGAAGATTCCCTTTTCAAAAAGTTCACGAAACATAAGTATCATCCATAGAAAAGAAATTGAAACTACACCAGCAAGAAGCTTACAGGAAATCCTATCCTTTACTCCAGGGCTGGATGTAAGACAAAGAGGTGTAAGTGGAGTACAAGCGGATATAGGCATCCGTGGTGGTTCCTTTGAGCAAACCCTTATGTTGGTCAATGGCATTAAACTATCAGACCCTCAAACAGGCCACCATATGGTCAACATTCCAGTGCCTTTATCAAGCGTACAGAGAATTGATGTGCTCAAGGGACCTGCTTCCAGAATTTATGGGCAAAATGCCTATGCCGGTGCAATAAACATTATCACCGAGCTTCCTGATAGCTTTAACTTACAGGCAGGCGTATACGGCGGTGATTTTGGGATGAGAGGGGGTTCTTTTCAGGCCTCCCTTCCAATAGGAAAGTATAAACAAAACATTGCCGTTGCTCATGATGCCAGCGATGGGCATTGGTACAACAGTGATTATTCCATCAATACCCTTTTCTATGAAGCAGGAATTGCCTTGACAAATACCCAAGAAATCAATACCATGCTCTCTTTCGCCAATAGAGATTTTGGGGCCAATGGCTTTTATACAAGTTCCTTTCCTGATCAATGGGAGAGCGTCCAAACCAGCCTTGCGGCCATCAGTCATACGCTGGAAGCAGGAAATTCTTACCTACAAACAAGGGCTTATTGGAGAAGCAATAAAGATGAATTCAGATTGAAAAGAAATGACCCATCCTTTTTTCAAAACCAACATACTACCAATGTATATGCCATTGAAATCAATGGGCGACAGGATACTGATTTTGGTACAGTTGGCTATGGACTTGAAGGAAGACAGGAAAAGATCGACAGCAATAACCTTGGATTGAGAGAAAGAACCATCATGGGGGCATTTTTAGAACACCGAATGAATTTCTCTAAATTTGGAAACATTAGAGCGGGGGTTTATTCCAATTACTATTCAGAATACGGCTGGAAACATTTCCCTGGTGCCGAGCTAGGTTATCAACTCAATTCATGGCTGAGAACCTATGCCAATTTTGGTATGAGCTACCGAATCCCTACCTACACGGACCTTTATTACGTAGGCCCGACCAATATAGGCAACGATGAGCTAAAACCTGAAAAAGCCATCAATTATGAAGGGGGCTTTAAAATATTAAAAAAAGGATTCAGGGCTGAAATAGTTTATTTCAACAGACACACAGACAATCTGATAGAATGGACAAGAGCGGACACAGAATCACCATGGGTACCTCAGAATTTCAATGAGGTTACATTTCAGGGTATAGAAACTGGGGTGCAGTACCAATTTACCAACGGACAAAACGATTTTAAATTACGAGAAATAAGCATCAGTTATAATTTTATAGATGCCAATCTTATAGAGAAGGAAGGCATAGAAACCCGGTATTCTTTAACAGCCCTTCGTCATCAACTAATCACAGGCTTACAATTGGCTTATAAGGAAAATCTGGAATTGACTGCTAAAATGAGGTATATAGAAAGGATGAGTTTGGCCCCTTACTTATTATTGGATGCTCGGGTAGATTTCAACAGACTGAAGAAATTCAGCTTTTTTGCAGAAATTTCGAATATTAGCAATACAGATTATGTGGAAGCTGGAACAGTTCAAATGCCGGGGAGATGGGCAAGAGCAGGGATGAATTTCAGGCTGAAGTAATTATTCTAGGAGTGCGAAAGGCGACCTTCAATTTGATCTAACTCATTCCCTATTTGAATTAATACTATTAGAATGAGGCTTATTCAATTAGCGGATGGGTCAATCTTCCGAAAAGTGCCAACCTTTGTCCTGAAATATTTCCCGGACCACAATTTTCGAGGGAAAGAAGCATTGCTGGATCCTTGTAATAATTGTAAGCCATGTACAAAGCATTTATTCGGCTAGAGGTAAAGCAATGCGAACCTTTGGGGTTGTCTATGACAAAATGGTAAGCCTTGAGCAGCGAACCTGAACCATCCTTTTCTATATTATCATAAATAGTATTGTCTCCCAACCTGTGTAGGAATTCTGCATGGGCAGTAAGGTGTTCAATATAGGTCATGGTATAATGGGTTCCACTTCCATCGGAGGGCAGATGGTCTCCGTCTATGGGATCATCGCCTCTACGGATTTCTTCGGGAATAGCACCATTGGACAAAATCCCCCAAAGGCCAACTTTCGCATCCAATTTCCATTCTTTAGTTGTTTTCTGCCGGCCTATCTGAAGCCTATTATGTGCAACAAAGGCCTCTTTAGGACTTAACCTTATTACTTCAGGGCTAATTTCATCTAGCCTCCATTCTGTATGATCCATCAGGTAATAGGCAATCAGGGCAGCAGAAAATGAGCCTGCTACACCCCAATTATTCTTTCTATAGCGACTTGCCCAAGCCACTTTAGGGTACATGACATCCTTTAACCAGACTTGGTATTTTAACTTATCGGCCGGAGTCCATTTCGCCCAACCTTCTAAAAGATCTGCAGCATAAATATAAGGGGTACCTCCTCTGGAAAGGTTTAAAATTCCCTGTGCGCCCCAATGAAATTCCTTTTCTTCCTCATTTTGATAATTGTAGGTACTAGTAAGGTCTAAAATTAGTTTTTTGGCTTTTATAGCATAGGATTCATCCCCAGTCAGGTGCCATGCAATGGCCAACCCATATACGAGTTTGCCTCCTGTTGAGCTTAATTGAATAGGGTTAGAAGAACTCCTACCCACAATTTTCACCTCTTCAGGCAAGTCCTCCCACTGTGCAGACGCCTTATTCAAATCATTTATAAAGCTCAGGAATTCAATTACATTGGTACGATAGGGTTCTATTCCCATATCAGCCTTTTCTTTAATTTCCAAGAGCTCTTCAGGAGAAACCAAAATCCCTATAGACTCATTTTGAGGGATGCTACTTTCGCTATCAGGCATTTGCTTGAAGCTTAAACTGGTAATAACCAGGACAGACAGAAGGGAAATAATATGGCTCATGTAAATATAATGTTTCTGTGTTCAGTGATTTCAAACTCCCCATAAAGATATTGGTTTTAATCACTTTTTTACCTAAATCATACAAAAGCCCCAACCAATGGACTTGAACCATTAATTGAGGCTTTACCCACATCTAAAATTTAGACATGTACTTTTCTTTATTTTTTCCGTGCTTCCAAATAAGCATCCAGGTATTTTTTATCGTTTTCATCGCTGTCTCCATATTTTTCGCGAAGCTCTACTAGCCTTTCATGCATCATGGTTCTAACCTCTGCATATTCCGGATCGTCATATACATTGTTCATTTCAGAAGGGTCCTCTTTCAGGTCATACATTTCCCACTCGTCAATGTCATAATAGAAATGCATCAATTTGTAACGGTGTGTAGCCACTCCATAATGACGCTTTACCATGTGTACAGAAGGATATTCATAGTAAGTATAATAGACTGCGTCCCGCCATTCACCAGATTTCCCACTCACCAATTTCCGGAAAGATTCTCCCTGCATTTCTTTAGGGGTAGCTACTCCTGCATAGTCAAGAAATGTAGGTGCAAAGTCTAAATTTTGAACCAGCTTGTCGATTTTGGTTCCTGGTTTTATTTCCTTAGGATACCGCACCAAAAGAGGCGTTCTAAAAGATTGCTCATACATGAAGCGCTTGTCAAACCAACCGTGCTCACCAAGGTAAAATCCCTGATCAGAAGTATAGACAACGATGGTATTCTCAGCCAAACCATTGGCCTCCAAATAATCCAGAACTTCACCTACACCATCATCCACTGACTTGATTGTTCTCAGATAATCTTTTATGTAGCGGTTAAATTTCCAGTGAGCGATTTCTCTCTTTTTCTCAGCACTGAAAGTAGATTCATCTCCCTGACCAAAGGCCTTTTTGAAGGCTTCGTTTTTAGGATCATAGGCCGCTTTCCATTTGGCAAGTTGCTCTGGATTAAAACGCTTTAATTCATTGGCAAAACCGGTACTGTCACCATAAGGATCCACTTCCATTTTAAAATCATGTCCCCATCGGGCATGTCCATCTATTTCCATCTCCTGCGTTTTAGCGGCAGTTCCTCTACCCGCATAGTTGGTTTCCTGGTCAAAGTAATTGGCTGGAGGAGTAAAGTCCTTATCATCGTACAAGGTCAGGTATTCTTCTGCCGGCTTCCAATTTCTATGAGGTGCCTTTTGGTGGTACATCAAGGCAAAAGGCTTGTCCTGATCTCTACCACTCTTTAGCCATTTAAGGGCCTCATCTGTGGTAATGTCTGTAACATAACCCTCAAACCTTGTTCGCTTACCATCTACCAGAAAGTCCGGGTTATAATAATTGCCCTGACCGGGCAAAACCATAGAATAATCAAAACCCTGAGGCAATCCATCCAAGTGGATTTTTCCAATAAGAGCGGTTTGATACCCATTGGCTTGTAATAGCTTAGGGAAATTGTCTTGATTCCAATCAAAGGGCTGCACATTATCTACCTTACCGTTAATAAAACTGTGCTTACCTGTTAAAAGCACAGCTCTGCTTGGTGCACAAATGGAGTTGGTTACTGTTGCTCTTGTGAAAATAGCTCCTTCATTAGCTATCCTATCAATGTTTGGCGTTTCATTTAAACCATGCCCATAAGCACTAATGGCCTGATAAGCATGATCATCAGACATGATAAAGAGAATATTCGGAGGTTTTTCATCCTCCGCCTCCTGCACTTTGGTATTACATGACATGGCCAAATAGGCAATGGCTACCATGTAAAAGATTAATTTGAGTTTACAAAAATTCATTTTATCTATTGTTTAATTGTTTCAATTCTACCAGGTTCACGTCTATTTTTTCCAGCTATATTCATCAAATCATCCCCCATATCTGCTCGAACTTCCTCTGCCAATAATGACAGTTCGGCAACAATATGGGGATTTTCTTTTTTGACATCATAGCGTTCTCCAGGATCTCTTCGTAAATCATAAAGCGCCAAATCTGTTTCTACCTGCCTTGTTTCACCGTTTACCCCTTCTCTACCTGGTGTAGAAAGGCCATAAGTACGATGGGAATGTGGAAACACTAGTTTCCAATGGCCTTTCCTAATGGCTTCTAAAGCATTTTGCTGATAATAATAACTAAATGTTTCCCGAGGATTGGCATCAGGTACATTCTCCCATAAATCAAGAATGCTTATCCCATCGATCTTTCTATCAGGTAAGGACACATTCAAAATCTCAGCAAAAGTCGGAAAAAAATCAATGGTAGCTGCTAATTTATTGTTTATGGTACCAGCAGGTATTCTCTTTGGCCATTTTACAATACAAGGAACACGCTGTCCCCCTTCGAAACTGGTACCTTTCCCTTCTCTTAAGCCTCCTGCAGAACCTGCATGTTCACCAAAGTTTAGCCAAGGGCCATTATCGGAAGTGAAGATCACAATGGTGTTTTCAGACAATCCATTTTCTTCCAAAGATTTTACAATTTTCCCTACTGACCAATCGATTTCCATGATTACATCACCATACAATCCCTGATTACTTTTCCCTTTAAATTTATCAGAAACTGCCAAAGGTACATGAGGCATGGAATGTGGCACCACCAAAAGAAATGGATTCGATTTGTTTTCATTAATAAACCGAGTGGCTTCTTCTGTATATAGCGTAGTCAAATTGGCTTGGTCTTTCAGGTTCATGATTTGGGCTCGTACAGTGTCTCCTGCCATCAGCGGCAATTCCGGATAACTTGCTTTTCTGGCATGTGTTTCTAGTGTTGCCAATTGCATATCGTAGGTCCATTTCCACATATCATTAGAGTAAGGCAAACCTACGAACTCATCAAACCCCTGTTGTAAAGGCAAAAATGGTTTCAAATGTCCTAAATGCCATTTACCGAAAATAGCGGTATTGTAATTCCCCGCCCTTTTCACCAATTCCGCTAGGGTTTCTTCCTCAGGATTTAATCCTATGGTAGCATGAGGGTTTAGCGCACCGCTCAGACCAAGGCGATTGGGATAAGTTCCAGTCATTATCCCAGCCCTAGAAGCACTACACACTGCTTGAGCCACTTCAAAATTCGTGAAGCGCATGCCATCTGCCGCCAGTTTATCTAAATTAGGTGTATCGTAATCCAGTGCCCCGTAACTTCCTAAATCCCCATATCCCAAATCATCAGCATAAATCAAAACAATATTAGGTAAATCACTTTCTTGGCCACGGACATCATCAAGTGCAAAAACACTGATGAATACTGCTAAACAAATGAGCTTCTTGTACATAGATGTAATATAAGAATTAGGGGAGTTAGGCAAAATCACCTCACTCCCCTATGGAATTTAACTTAATACCCTGGGTTTTGAACAAGTTCAGGGTTGAGATCTATTTCACGTTGAGGTATGGGCATCAGGACCATATAATCCTTTATGTTTTGCGCCAACTCCACTTTGTTAGATTCTGCCACACTTGCTTCATAGGCTGCATGATCTTTCATGCGCTGAACGAATCTTCCTGTTCGGACAAGATCAAACCAACGATGTCCTTCCATAGCCAACTCTTTGTGCCGCTCTTCGTAGATCAGTGTCCTCATTTCATCAGCATCAAGGCCGGAAGCATTGTGCGTTGATGAATTATAAGCCCTTTCCATTACCCTATTAAGATGTATGGCAGCAGATTCAGTTTGGCCGATCTCATTTAATGCTTCTGCATACATTAATAGTGCATCTGAATAGCGTATTACATTCATATTCGCATCACTATTACTTGGATTGGATTCATTCTCTTCCCAATATTTAGTGAAGATAGGGATGGTAGAAGTATGGATAGACCCATCAATAAGACTTACAAAGTCCGTTCTAAAAGTACCTGCTTTTCTTTCGTCATCATCCCCATACCTGTCATACAAATCTCTCGTTGGAATATCTGCCTCATTGGAATTGACCAAACCTAATACGGCAAAACCACCTGGAAGAGAATACTTTGGCCCTTGAAGTACCATGGCTCCATTCCCATTTCCAGGAGGGTCCATAAACTCAATTCCTAGCACTACTTCCAGACCATTTTCGGTCGCAGGATTCCAATTATCGCTAAAATTCTCATGCAATCCATACCCGTATTCTCCTTCATTGTTTATTACCTCGGCCAACTTTTCAGCTGATTTGGTGAAATCTTTCATGGTCAGGTAAACTTTGCCTAAAAGGATTTTTGCGGCTCCTTTTGTTACCCGACCCATGTCATTCTCAGAATAGTTTGTAGGAAGGCTATTCTCAGCATCCGTCAAATCTTTGATTATTTGCTGATAAACTTCTGCCGTCGCAATTCTAGGCCCTAGCGCATCTTCCACTGATTCCAGCTTTAAAATTAAAGGAACATCACCATAGAATCGTACTAAATTGAAATAATACAACCCCCTCAAAAATTTAGCTTCTGCTATCAGTCTGGCTTTCATGGTTTCATCCATTTCAATAGCCGGAATATTAATAATCGCCGTATTTGCTCTAGCAATTCCATCATAATTCTGTTGCCACATTACTCTGGTAAACTGGTTTTCAGAGGTGTGTCTAAGGTACTCCAGATTTTGAAGATACTGATTAGGCATTCCCAGTCCATTCTTTTCTGTATCTGCAGGAAGTTCATTGAGGATGAACATATTTCTTTCATAGATATCATACAGTTTCTGATATACAGCAGCTACTGCTGCCTCAGCATCTGATTGACTACTGTAAAAATTCCCAATCACAAACCTGTCTACTGGAGACTCTTTTAGAAATTCATCCATACAAGAAGATGTACTCAGTAGGATAAATAGTAATGCTATGTATTTTATATTTTTCATGTCCGTCTGAATTTATTGGATGTTAATTTTGGCACCTACCATAAAGGTTCTAGATTGCGGATATCCACCGAAATCTTCGCCTAGCTGAAGGTTAGTTGCTCCCCGATAACTTACTTCAGGATCATACCCCGTATAGTTAGTGAAGGTAAACAGGTTTTGACCCGTGACATACACTTTTAAACCACTCAACACCTTAATTTCAGAAGCGGGGAAAGTATAGCCCAAAGTCAAGGTTTTAATTTTCAAATAAGAGCCATCTTCAATGAATACATCGCTAAAGACTGCCGACCTGTTGGTAGTTGCTTTTGGATAAACCTGACTGGGATTTGTCGGAGTCCATCTGTTTATCAAATCACTGTAAACATTTTGACCACCTGAAGGCAATTCAAGTTCCATGGCATTGTAATTGAATATATCTGCACCATAGGAAAATTGTGTGAACGCATTCAATTCAAACCCTTTGTAAGATATAGTATTGGTAAATCCACCAAAGAAATCAGGGTTAGGGTCTCCTATAATGGCCCTGTCATAGGTAGCATTAACCACGCCATCAGGGACGCCATTTGGCCCACTAATGTCCTTGTATCTTCTACCCCCTACCCAATTCGTTGGTCCTACAGGGCCTGCTGCCAATTCTTCAGCATTTTGGATTATCCCATCTGATACATATCCGTAAAACAAACCAATAGGCTGACCAATGATTAACCTGTGAACTGAGCCAGTTTTGAGGTGGCCATCACCGTCTCCAGTATCTTTGTAATCTTCACCACCTAATTCAATTACCTTATTTTTGTTGAGCGAAATGTTAAAAGATGAAGTCCACTTTAAATCCGTTTGAGTCAAAATATCTGCTCCTATCATCAGTTCAAGTCCTTGGTTTTGAACACTCCCAATATTCTGCAAGGAGGAACCAAAGCCAGAGACAAAAGGTACTGCCACATCATAAATCAAATCGATGGTTTTTTTGAAATAATAATCTGTTGTAAACCTTAAACGCTCGTCAAAAAAGCCAAAATCCAATCCGAAATCAAACTGAGAAGTTTTCTCCCATCTCAAATCCGGATTTGGAATAGAGTTAGGATAAAAGCCTGTCACCAATGATCTTCCTATAGTATAGGTAGTATTGGTTAAAGTAGGTAACGAATTATACAAACCGATTTCCTGATTACCTGTTACCCCATAACTAACCCTTGCTTTAAGATTAGAGAAAATATTCATGCTTTTCACAAAATCTTCTTCAATTGCTCTCCAAGCCAATGCTCCTGAAGGGAAAAATGCATATTTGTTATTTTCACCAAATCTAGAGGACCCATCAATACGCCCATTAAGGGATAGTAAATATTTTTCATCAAAATTATAATTAATTCTACCCAAATAAGACACCAAACTCCATTCGGTCTTAGATGATGCTGGCTGGTTATAAATAGATCCAGAGCCAAGGGAGTTTTCCTCTAAAGAATTGTTAACGAAATCCTGAGAAGAGGCCCTAAAACTTTCATAAAAGTTCTTTTGGAAGGTAATACCCCCAAGAAGAGACACTGAATGTATATCTGTAATTTTCTTATTCCAACTCAAAGTATTCTCATTCAACCAGTTGGTAGTAAAACCACCATTTACTGTGGCTTTGGCCATACCATTTGACTCAAAAATACTTGAAGGAATAAAGGTGTCAAATTTTGTATTCACCAGATCAGTACCGAAAGAAACTTTTCCTACTAGGTCCGGTACAAATTCATATTCACCATAAATATTTCCTAAAACCCGAAGCATCGCACTTTCTCTCACCTGCTCTAATGCGGAGCCTACGGGATTTGGGAAAATAATTCCTGGACTGTTAACCTGAGTATACACACCAAGTTCTTTGTCAGAATAAACAGGTTGTACAGGGTTAAATTTCATTGCACCAGTGACCACTCCTCCAGCTCCTCCAGCATCAGTAGGCACTGCATTGGACAATGTTTTACTCACATTAAAGTTTGTGCCCACTTTGAACTGTTTGCTAATATTTCTGGCTATATTAACTCTGCCTGAATACCTCTTAAATCCCGAATTAATAATTACCCCTTCTTGATTGAAATAATTGCCAGAAACTGCATAATTGGTTTTCTTATCTCCTCCAGAAAATGACAATTGGTAATTTTGTATTGGTGAAGTTCTAAATACTTCTTCCTGCCAGTCTGTACCTTTGGGGTTGGCTTGTAGTTCGGCCATTTTATCAGCACCATATACAGGGTTTAGTCCATCATTGGTGTAAGCTTCATTAACTAAAGTGGCATAGTCATATGCATTCATTACATCTATTTTACGTACTACTTTTTGCACCCCGTAATAGACGTCAAAAGAAATCTGATCTCTACCTTCTTTACCACTCTTAGTAGTGATCAAAACCACTCCATTGGCTGCTCTAGCACCGTAAATTGCTGTGGCTGATGCATCCTTTAATATCTCAATAGACTCAATATCCGCTGGATTGATGGTAGACAAACCACTCATTTGCGCTTTTCCTCCTGTTTCACCAAAACCAGATCCGCTATAAACCGGAAAACCATCAATGACATAAAGTGGTTCATTCCCTCCTTGAAGTGAACTTGATCCACGGATACGGATAGAAGCCACCGCCCCCGGCATACCTGAAGTCTGGGTTACCATCACCCCTGAAGCTCTTCCCACAAGACCCTGATCAATGGATGTAATTGGCGTTTGTTGAATTTCACTTGCTTTCACTGACGAAACTGCGCCGGTCAAGTCACTTTTCTTTACAGCCCCATATCCAATTACCACCACCTCGTTTAAAGATGCCAAGTTATCTGAAAGTGTAACATTAATTTCGGTTTGTGTTCCTACAGCAATTTCACTTGGACTGAAACCTATAAAGGAGAATTCTAATATTGGATTCTCTATTTCATCTGGGATAGTGATTTTATAAGCACCATCCAAATCGGTTACTGTACCAATACTGGTTCCTTTTACCATAATAGTGGCGCCGGGAAGTGGCTCTCCATTTTCCTCAGTAATTTTACCTGTAATCACTTTCTCAATAAGTAGCCTACCGGATACAATATCTTCTATTTTTTGTGAATTAGATTGTGCCTTTTCTTCTTTTGAAAAAACCACAATATAGTCCTTACGAAGTGCTTTAAAACCAACACCTATAGGCTCCAACAATTCTTTCAGCCCTTCTTCTATATCTCCTGATAGGGTTGGGGATACCACCCTATGTTTATCTAATAGGTCTGTACGATACAAAAATGAAATTCCATAGTGATCACCAAACAATCGCATGGCTTCTTTAAAAGTCATGGTTTTCATTTCTTCATTTAGCTGCTTTCTATTCCTGGATTGGTTGTAAGAAAGTAGTTCTTGCCCAAAGGCAAAATTGGTACTCCCTATAGTCAAAAAGCATAGCAGCAAGGCTATCAAGTAATAGTAATTTCTCATAAATTGGGTCTTTATTGTTAATAATTGATTGAATTAATCTTAATGCTTAGTAGTGTCAATTGATAAAGACAATATCTCCCTTCATACTTACATCTAGCTTAGTAGCCAACCGGAGCGCCTCCACAAGCACCTCTATTTCGTCAGATGGTACTTTCCCTTGCAAAATAATTTGTTTGTCTTCAACATTTTTAAACACTACTTTTTTTCCATATACTGTTGTAATTATCTGAACAAGGTCTCCTAGTGTCTTATTATCAAGCACTATGTAGTTATCTTTCCAAGAGGTAAACCCTTCTGTTATTACAGTACTTTGCTCAAACCTATGATTTATTTTATCATAGCTAATATAACCTCCAGGGGACAGCTGCAAGGGCTTTTCAGTGGAAGACAATTTGACCTGGACCTTTCCCTCTTCTAAAACAACTACTTCCCTGTCTCCTCTATCAATTACATTAAATTTGGTCCCAAGCACTTCTACATTAAGGTTTTCGGTAATTACTTGAAATTTTATATCAACTCCAGAGGATGTCCTTTTAACTACTTCAAAAAATGCTTCCCCTTTTAGTTTTACTCTCCTTTTGTCAAAAAGCTGCCAGTATAGATAGGAATAACTAATGGATGAATTTCCATTAAGGGTTACTTTAGTTCCATCAGGCAAGCTCGTACTTGACACCTCCCCGTAAGATGTTTGATAAGTTTGTCTATCATAGGAAAACAGGACAGCAAGCAAAATAAGAAAAACGACCGAAGCAGCAACATAACGTAACAGGAAAGACTCCCTATTCACTAATACTTTGGTTTTGGCACTAGTAGATGATTCATCAATTTCCTTAAAAAACTTAAGTTTTTCTTGTGCCATGACCTTCTTGGAAAGTTTTCGGTTTGCAAAAGATATTCTACCGATATTATCTCCAGAATTGGTTTTATCGTCAAAAATTGGCTTTGAATTTTTCAATGTAAAATTTTAATTAATCTGGTTCATCAAGAATTCCTGAATCAGGCCTTCTCTTAAAAAGAGGTTATTAAGCAGGGGAGATACTCATAAAAGACAAAAAAAAATTAAAAAATCTTTTACTTATAATAAAAAACCAATAGAAACAATTCAAAAAGACTAATAATCAACGGATTATCTCGCAAAGACTGAAAAGCCCTTTGAAGATTGTTTAGAACAGATTGGTAGGCTATTCCCTGAATCTCACTAATTTCTTCAACCGATAATTTCTCATAATAACGTAAATAGATAACTTCTTTTTGTCTGGAAGGAAGCTTATTTATTGCTTTTAACACACTTTCTTTCCTTAAAATATTCGTTTCCTTTTCCACCAAAATATCTTCTCTTGAATATTGAAAATCAATCTCAGTTAGCTCTTTAGGGTTAAATGAGTCTGCAATTTTCAACTTTTGATCCGACTTAACCAACTGAAACAACTTCCTTCTAGCGCTAACAAGTAAGTAACCTTTAAGCGATCTAATTTCTCCAAGGGATTTTTTTGAATGCCAGAGGTCCACAAATAAATCCTGAATAGCATTTTGAACCAAATCTTCTTGCATTGAAAACTTTAACAGATAAAAATACAAGCTCTCATAAAACTGATCGTAAATAATTGACATAGCCTCTCGGTCTCCACTCTTTAAGCCTAGAATAAGATCCTTTTCAGTTTTCATTTATTCAAATAAAATTTTCTTTTATTCTAATGGGTTAAATATAGTAGCAAGGACTATAAGACGAAGATTTTCAAGCCATATCAATTTGTAGCCCTCTACCTAGATGGAAATAAGACTTAGGTAGTCCTATAAGAATTACTCCTATTAATCATAAAGTTAATGATTTAAAAAACTATAATTTAACATCTCCCTAACAAGTATAAGTTACATACAATTTCTAAAAGAGAAAAACCTAAATTTCACTAAGAACAACTGAATAATTTAAGGAAATAATGTACACAGACCTATTTTTACATTATTGAATTGCATCAAAGTTAACCCTTCTCAATAATAAAAATGGTTAAGTAAACCCACCTAATCCTGAGAAATACCGATGTTGAGGGGAGGATTAACAATAGATAATTTGCTAAAGCTGAAATAGACTATAATAAAAATTGAGGAGTTGAGGGATTCGAACCCCCGACCCTTCCGATGGAAATCGGAATGCGCTGAAGTTTTAATGTTTGGAATTAAGTATTCCTAGTATCTTCTTTCGACTTTTCCATTTTTTAACATCTCGCTCTTTGGCAATGGCCTCTTCTTTAGTTTTAAAGCTTTCAGCATATACAACTTTCCAGTCACTAACCATACCCGTAAATTACTTCTTATGGTTTGAATTATGCTTTCGAATCCTTTGATCAAGTATATCACAGGTAGCACCGATGTAAAAACGGTTTCTGGTTTTGGAGATCAATATATAAAAGTGGCACCCCATAAATAAAAAAAGCCTTAATTAAAGGCTTAATGTGGGAGTTGAGGGATTCGAACCCCCGACCCTTCCGATGGGAATCGGAATGCGCTGAAGTTTTAATGTTTGGAATTAAGTAATCCTAGTATCTTCTTTCGACTTTTCCATTTTTTAACCTCTCGCTCTCTGGCAAAGGCTTCTTCTTTAGTTTCAAAGCTTTCAGCATACACAACTTTCCAGTCACTATCCATACCCGTAAATCCCTTCTTATGGTTTGAATTATGCTTGCGAACCCTTTCTTTAAGTTCATCACAAGTTGCTCCGATATAAAAGCGGTTTTTATTCTTAGAAAACAATATGTAAAAATGGCATGACATAAAAAAAGCCTTATTGAAAGGCTTTGTCTGGAAGTTGAAGGTCTGATACAGCCTCCCCTTCGGATGATAATCGAAATGCACTGAAGACTTAGGCCTTAATGTGGGAGTTGGGGGATTCGAACCCCCGACCCTTCCGATGGGAATCGGAATGCGGTGAAGTTTTAATGTTTGGAATTAAGTAATGCTAGTATCTTCTTTGGACTTTTCCATTTTTTAACCTCTCCCTCTCTCGCAAAGGCTTGTTCTTTAGTTTCAAAGCTTTCACCATACACACCTTTCCAGTCACTATCCATACCACTAAATCGCTTCTTATGGTTTGAATTATGCTTGCGAACCCTTTCTTTAAGTTCATCACAAGTTGCTCCGATATAAAAGCGGTTTTATTCTTAGAAAACAATATGTAAAAATGGCATGACATAAAAAAAGCCTTATTGAAAGGCTT
>NZ_JBSXOH010000043.1:0-22913 GCF_056859355.1 Cyclobacterium sp. L-R | reverse complement strand
TCCGTCCTGACAATAGTCAGGGGTGAAGCCTGTCCCTTGATTACGGGAAGTGTTGCAATTGCAAGAAAATCAGGCTGTTTGGAGATTTTAGCATAGCACCGCTATGGTGAAATTGAAAACAGCAACGAAGTGGCTGATTTTGAGGCGATTTCAGCACGTAATAGATTGTGTATTGCATATTTCGGGTTAAAAGGAAAGATATTGCTTAGGTTATGTGAAATAGACTATCCTAAACTTGTTTGTTGCCTAAACTCTTAATTAATTATTAATATAAAGGTTAAAAGAAAATATATGGCTCAGTTGAAAAACAAAATTGGCACTAACCATTCTTCTCATAAAAGGAAAATTATTACCATGCTGTGTACACTTACTATAGGCGTATTGGGCATTGTCATGGTAAGTTTTTCACATAGTAAAAATACATTTCATCAAGAAGACGGTTATCTTATCAGAACAAAGTTGGATAAGCATGCTAAAATTACTGGCGAAAAAAATCTCAAGCAATCCAATGAGTCAGTCAACCTTTTAGAAGAGAAAGCAAAGTATAAACCTAGGGTCATTAATACTACTGATTTAGGGGCTGATCCAGATGACAAACAATCCTTGGTGAGGCAATTGGTTAGTGCCAATGAATTTGATATTGAAGGCTTGATTGTTTCTACGGGTTGTTGGAGGAAAACCCAAAGTAATACAGATATGCTGGACCAAATTGTCAATGCTTATGCTGAGGTTTACGATAACCTTACCGTTCATGCCGAAGGATTCCCAAGTCCTGAATACCTGAAATCCATTTCAATCATGGGACAATTGGGTTATGGGATGTCTGATGTAGGCTTAGGTAAGGACAGTCCTGGTTCTGAACTTATCATAAATGCCGCCGACAAGGATGACCCACGACCAATTTGGGTCATGGGTTGGGGAGGAATGAATACGGCAGCACAAGCCATCTGGAAAGTGCGCGAAACGCGTTCTCCTGAAGCCTTCAATATTTTTCTTAATAAACTAAGATTGTTTGATATTTTGGGTCAGGACGATTCCGGTGCTTGGATTGCGAAAAATTTCCCACAAGTATTCTACATCCGTGCTACAGGAGTATATGGCTGGGCTCCTTCAGATGAATATTTAGACAATCACATCCAAAATCATGGGCCTCTTGGTGCTAAATATCCTGATCGCCAATGGGCAACAGAAGGGGACTCGCCTGCCTTTATGCATGTTTATCCCAATGGCTTAAATGATCCTGAGCAAATTGATCAGGGAGGCTGGGGTGGTCGCTTTAGTTTTGCGAAGCAGGAAGGTATCAGAAGCATGTCCGAAGTGAAGAAAATAAAAGAAGATGCAGAACTATTGTTTGATCCCTATTATATGTATGGCAATACTCCGGAAAAGGCCAAAGCAATAAAAAAATGGAGCAATGGCTATAATAATGACTTTGCGGCACGCATGGACTGGAGTATAACAAGTAAATATGAGGAGGCAAACCATCATCCAAAGGCAGTGCTAAATGGAGATAAATCACTTAAAGTATTAAAAAGTTCTGCTAAGGCAGGATCAACCATTGAATTAAATGCGAAGGGTTCTAGCGATCCCGATGGAGGTGAATTGAACTATAACTGGTCCTTTTATGATGAACCTAGTTCCTATGATGGATCGATAATTATTCAGAACAGTAAATCTTCCTCTGCTAAAGTGCTAATTCCTTCGGATGCTGTTGGTAAGAATATTCACCTTATTTTAGAAATTCATGACCATGGAACTCCCAATTTATACGCTTACCGTCGCCTTATTATAGAGGTGCAACCTTAGGGCTTTCTGGTGAAAAATACAAAGGGAGCATTGTTGTTTTTTAGATTTAGAATAGGTAGCGATGCCAATAGCTATCCATTTACATAGGATATAAATTCAGGTTTAATAAAATTTATTTAATAAATTACCTTCAGTTAAAGGCCTAAAGATAGTATCTGTTAAGGCCGTTGTATTTGAAAATAGATCTCAAAACAATTGAAAACCCTGACTGAAATTCTAGAAAAAAATTTGATAGGGAAAAAAGTTTTAGGCCTTTTTATACTGGCCAATATTGTTTATATCCTAATGCTTGTCGTTACGATTCCCCGTACAATGGACTTTTCCAATGGCATGGATTTATTGGACATGAGGCCTATGGGATACGATTGGGCTTATGTAAATAAATTATTTAATAATCTTGGAGAAGAGGGACGCAGCACTTATCTAACCCTGCAATTGCCTGTAGATATGCTTTATCCATTTCTTTTCGGGATTTCCTATTGCTTAGTTATTGCTTACTTCCTCAACAAACTTAACAAACTACATTTTCCTTATATTTTTCTATGTCTACTGCCTCTACTTGCTGGAATAGCAGATTATCTAGAGAATTTTGGGATTATTTCAATGTTGAAAAGTTATCCTGACCTAAGTGAATTTTCGGTAAATATGACTAGTGTTTTTTCCGTTATTAAGTCTATTTCTACAAGTGTATTTTTTATTACTATTATAATAATGTTGTTGATATTAGGCTTTCAAGCTATTTCCAGAAAAAAAATAAGGGCAAAATAGGAAGGAGTCTTGTTGATGTATATAGAAGGGGAAACAGCGCATAGAATCCCAGGTTTAACCAAATTTAAACTTTGAAAAGAAGGAGCCAATACTCAATTGAGCAAAAATTAAATTTTCCTTATGTAACAAAAGTACCTGAACAGGCGGATACATTTTGACATCTTTACATTATAAATCATCAAACAGTTTATTGCTGTTACTGAGCAAACCATAATTGAAGGTAATAGCAATAAAATTTGGAGAGGAAAAATTACATGCTGTTGGTTATCAGATTGATAATAAGGTGTGATCGTGTTATTGTCCCTGTTTGAAAAGGAAATTTAAACTTGAATTAAAATGGATTTAAAAAAAATAATTAAGGAAAAAAAAGGTACTATTGTTGATGTCAGAACCCCAATGGAATTCAGTGGTGGCAATGCAGAAGGTTCTATCAATATACCATTACAAGAGTTGGAAAGCAGGAAAAAGGAGCTGAAATCCTTGAAACAACCTTTGGTTTTGTGCTGCGCAAGTGGGGGAAGAAGTGGACAAGCCACCCAATATTTAACGCATTATGGAATTGAATGCTATAATGGTGGTTCTTGGTTGGAAGTTAATTTTTATCAAACCCAAACTGTATAATCCAATGTTAAATACACTCAAACAAATCTTCGGTTTTGGACCAAAGGTAGATTACGATCAACTTATAAAGCAAGGTGCAATTATTTTAGACGTCCGCAGCAAAGGTGAATATCAAGGTGGACACATAAAAGGATCGACCAATATACCTGTAGATACGTTAAGTAGTAATCTGGGTAGGCTCAAAGACAAAAACAAGCCTATTATAACCTGTTGCGCTAGTGGAATGAGAAGTGCTTCTGCCAAAAGAATATTAAAATCAAAAGGTTACAATGTTGTTCACAATGGTGGAGCTTGGAACAGTTTGCAAAATAAAATTCATCAATAAATTTTAAAATATAGACCAAAATGAAAACAACCAATCAAATCGGACTCGACACTGCTAAAAGTAAATCGTTAGCTGAAGGTTTAAACAATTTACTTGCAAATTATATGATGTTTTATCAAAACACAAGAGGCTTGCATTGGAACATTAAAGGAGATAAGTTTTTTGAGTTGCATTTGAAGTTTGAAGAACTTTATAACGATTTACTGATGAAAGTAGATGATGTTGCAGAAAGGATCTTGACTTTGGGAGCAACACCATTACACACATTTGATGATTATAAAGGTGCTGCTAAAATTAAATCCTTGAAAAATGTATCCAATGGAAAAGAGGGTGTACAATCCATTCTTGAGGCATTAGAAACAATCATATTGGAACAAAGAGAATTGCTGGCCTTATCTGCTGAAGCAGATGATGAAGGTACCAATGCCTTAATGAGTGATTATATCCGTGAACAGGAAAAGCTGGTGTGGATGTACTCTTCTTTCCTAAATAAATAGCGATGAAATTAGTTGTAAGCTTTCCTGTTTTAAAAAGTTAAATTATAAATAGGAGAGCTTACATTTTTTTATGTTTTTTTGGTGAATTTTCTCCTAAAATGACAATTTTCATTTTGTTTTCTCCGTTTTACAACTAGGATTGTCTTGGACTTGGCCATGGATTCTTGCGTCTTTTATATTTTAATTTGAGCATTGGAAATTTTCATCCTTAGGCTTGACTTGAAAAGTGATTTATCCTATTGTAGTAGGTCTTTTGCCTATTTTGGGTTTGATTTTAATCAACTTTTATGGAAAAAATTTCTACGCGTTTACAATCAGATCTATACCGATTAGGGATACGAAAAGGAGATCATTTATTAATTCATTCATCGCTTAACGCTTTGGGTAGATTCCCCAACCGTGCCGAGACAATTGTCAAAGTTATTATAGCCTTTTTGGGGAGTGAGGGGACACTTTTAATGCCAAGTTTATCCTACCAAACAATTAATAAAAATCAGCCGATTTTTAACGAACAAAATACACCCTCATGTGTGGGTGGGTTAACAGAGTTTTTCAGGACTTATCCTGGTGTGAAAAGGAGTATTCATCCCACACATTCGGTGTGCGGAATTGGAGGGAAAGCTGATTTTCTTTTAAATGATCATTTAAAAGACGAGACACCTTGTGGCCCTTACTCTCCCTTTGCAAAATTGCCTTTAGTGAAGGGAAAGGTAATGTTTTTGGGGTGTGGGACTAGACCCAATACTTCCATGCATGCGGTGGAAGAAAAATTCATTCCACCCTATTTGTTTGGAGAAAAAATAGACCATGAACTTCAACTATCAAATGGTGAAACTTTGGTTAAAACCTACCAAAGGCATGGTTTTAAAGGGTTTGATCAACGTTATGATCGTTTATTTAATGTCCTTGAACCAAGAGATTATCGAATAGGTAAAGTATTGGAAGCGAAGAGTGTGGTTATGGAATCTTTGGCTATATGGGAGAAAGGGATCCTGTATTTAAAACAAGATCCTTTTTACTTTGTCGATAGGGCAAACTGATTATTGTTCAGTAGCATGGCAACCACAACCACTGTGCATGTAGGTTTGTATGCTTTCATGCCATGGAAAAGCCTCGTTAAAGAGATTATTTTCCCAATAAAATGGCTTTCTTGTTTTAGGCTCATTTCCAATTTCGTCCATAGTAGCTGAATTATATAACCTACCATTGATCATGGTGTGGGTGATAGAATTTGAGTTTTTAATGTCTTCCAATGGGTTTTTATCCATAATGATAAGGTCGGCCAATTTCCCTTCTTTTAAGGAGCCTATTTCCTTGTCCATTCCTATGTACTTTGCACCATTTATAGTCGCTACTTTTAGCGCATCATGATTGGACATTCCTCCCTGAACAAAACTCCATAGCTCCCAATGAGCACCTAATCCCTGCAATTGACCATGTGCTCCTAAGTTTATTTTTACTCCTCTATCGGCTAGGGCATTTACCTGCTTGGCTGTAAGGATATGTCCATTTTCATATTCCTCATCCGGTGCCATGGTTCTATGTCTGGACCTGGCGTCAATTACCCCTCTAGGCGTAAAACGTAGAAGTTTTTCATTTTCCCATACATTGGTCTTTTGGTACCAATAGTTTTCACCATTGAGCCCTCCGTAATTGACTATAAGGGTAGGGGTGTAGCCAACCTTTGATTGAGCCCATAATTCGAGAACATCATTGTAAACCGGGGCTATAGGGATGTTATGTTCGATTCCTGTGTGGCCATCCTGCACCATGGACATGTTGTGGAAAAAAGTAGAACCTCCTTCTGGCACTACATTCACCCCAAGTTCTCTGGCTGCTTGTAGTACTTGTTGGCGTTGGTCTCTTCTAGGCTGATTGTAGGATTTAACGGAAGTTGCCCCAAGTACTTTGGTTCGTCGTAAAGAAGATTTAGCATCCTCCAATTTATTAATCACAGCCTTAAAATCCCCATCTGCACCGTATAAAATAAAGCCTGTACTGAAAATCCGTGGACCTACCAAACTGCCGTTCTTAATCATTTCAGATAAGGTGAATACCGTTTCGCTATTGGCAGATGGATCATGGGAAGTGGTGACTCCAAAGGCTAGGTTGGCGTACAATTGCCAGTTTTGCTGAACAGTAAGTCCATCTCTAAATGCACCGATATGGGCATGAGCATCCACCATTCCAGGCATTATGGTCTTACCTTTCATGTCATAGACCATGGCCTTTTTTGGTATACTTACTTTACCGTTTTCCCCAACAGCTAGAATATTTGAACCTTCAATTACTATTGTTCCATTTTCAATAACCTCGTCTCCCTCCATGGTGATAATCCTGGCTCCGGTAAAAGCAATGGTACCTTTGGGTTGATCGACTTTAGCCGTTAGACCTATAGCAATACCTTTTTCTCTTAGCTCATTTTCTTCTTCAGCCCTTTCTCCAAGGAAAGAAAACTTATCCTTGAGTTTTTTGCTGTAATACTGATCGCCCAAAGTCCAATGAACAGTTTGGCTGTCTTTAGACCAGTGAAGGTATAACCCGGCGTCCTTGTCAAGGGTTGCAACAGGTACTGATTTACTTTTGTCATCAAGATTGATGGTTTGTCCATTAAGGACAAGAGGTGCTACATAAGCCTTATGCAAATGTATAAAAGCTACCCATTCATTATCAGGACTAGGAACCAGCCTATTGGCATATTTTGACTCGATATGCGTCCGCTCATCCTTTCCATTCAAATCTATGGATTTAAGACTTTTGGTCAGGTTGCCAAAAAACTTCCCTCCAGTTTGAAAAAAGAGTCTTTCTTCATTTTTGGTAAACAAGGGATAATCTCCCGAAGCCGTTAAAAACTTACTTTCTTTTGATTCAAGATTAAGTAAATATATTCCAGGGTTTTTGGTGAAAGTTCTGCCTTGGTCCAGGTTTCCACCTTCTTTTCTATAGGCCAGACTTTTACCATCTGGTGAATAAACAGGATGTCTGTAGATTCCCTTTTCACTTGTTATAGTGGTAATCTTCTTACTTTTTAGCTCAATTTCTGCTATTGTGCCTTTATTTAGATCATTCCAAGTGACAAAGACAATCTTTTTACCATCTGGAGAAAAGGAAGGCTCCGCTTCGAAATCCACACCCGATGTTAGTCTTTTAGGTTTGCCATTGGGCATCTCTTTTGTCCATACATAACCTAAAGCCCTAAATACAATAGATTTACCATCAGGGGAAGTGCTTATGTCCCGGATCATTTTAGCCGTAAATGATTCTCGCTCTATTTGGTGTTCAAAATGTACTCGTTTTGCCAATGGCATGTTTACATCCACAGAAAATGGAATGTCATTTTGGTTAAGGTTGGCGATATTGATTTTCTTCAATTTGCCTTTAGCCCAAATAACCAATTCATCCCCCGATGGCATCCAAGAAAAGCCAGGGTAAACACCGAATATAGCCCATGCTGTTTGTTGATCTTTGTTTAGTTGATCATAGACAGGCCATTCTTCACCAGTTTCCAGATCCTGGATATACAATACTGTCTTGGTCCTCACTCTTTTGATAAAAGCAAGTTTATTCCCATCAGGGGAGACCTGTGGTCTGGCAGCTCCACCTGGACCACCAGTAATAGTTTTTATTTCTCCTGTCTTGAAATCGTACCTTTTGATGACATAAATTTGACCATTGGGATCTCTATTGTATTGAAAGGAACCTCCAGGAGACATGTCTTCGCTATAGTAAAGGTATTTACCGTCAGGTGAAACGGAAGGTTCATTTACATCCTGTTGGTCATTTTTTCTTTTGGTTAGCTGTAAGCCATCTCCTCCGGTGATGTGGTATTGCCACATTTCTCCAGCACCAAGAGACCTGCCAGAAGAAAAATGCTTTCTTGCGATCAGGAAATTGCCATCGGGCATCCATTCAGCGTTATTGAGTAAACGAAAGGATTCCTTAGTGATTTGTTTTGGCTCCGATCCATCCGTCTTCATTACCCATATATTGTCTCCACCACCTGCATCTGAGGTAAAGGAAATCCATTGACCATCTGGACTGAATCGCGGTTGGACATCGAAGGACATTCCAGTCCTTAAAGGCTTTGCTTTTCCGCCTTTTACAGGGATGGAATAGATATCGCCCAGCATATCAAATACGATGGTATTTCCATCAGGACTGACGTCTACATTCATCCAAGTCCCTTCATCCGTTGTGAAATTAATTTGATCAAATTCCCAATCGCCATTTGGTTTGGAAACATTCCAATCTGTTTCCTCTTGAGCTAATAAAGGTGATAGCAGAAATAATCCTGCTAACCAAACTATTAAAAACTTACGCATAATGATTGATTTTTTACTTACCTAAACAAAGATATAGGCAATAAAATGAATAACTTAAAGAAGTGCTAACAATTTGGTCTAGGACTTGTTTGTATTATGATGAATCAAGGTAAAAAAAAGGTAGTTGCCATCGCAGGTGCAACAGGGTACATAGGTAAATGGTTTATGGACAGGTTTAAAGACCAGTATCATTTTATAGGTCTGAGCAGGAGGGAGGTTAATGAGAATCCTGAACCAAAAATTGAATGGAGGCAAGTAGAGTTGTATTCCATTTCTTCCACCACTGAGGCCCTCAAAGGAGTTGACTATGCCATCTATTTGGTGCACTCTATGAATGCATCTACTAGGCTCAATCAGGGTAGTTTCGAAGATACAGACTTGCTCTTAGCGGATAATTTTTCTAGAGCAGCAACTAGTAATGGAGTAAAGCAGATTATTTATCTGGGGGGTATTTTGCCTAAGGGTGAACCCGAAGAGGAATGGTCTCAACATTTGAAAAGTCGATTGGAAGTAGAACGAACCTTATCTACAGGAACGGCTGCCCTAACTGCCTTAAGAGCTAGTATAATCGTAGGGCCTGGAGGATCTTCCTTTGACATGATCAAGAATCTGGTTAAAAAATTACCTGTACTGATCTGCCCAAAATGGACTGAATCTAAAACTCAACCCATCTCTCTAGATGATACCCTTACCATCATAGATGCATGTTTAGGCAATGAGGAAGTTTATGACAAAGCCATAGAAATAGGCAGTCCTGAAGTGATGAGTTATAAGGAAATGCTTGTTAAAACCTCCATGGTCATGGGAAAGAAGAGGTGGGTGTTTTCAGTTCCCTTTTTCTCCCCGGGGCTTTCTAAGTTGTGGGTAGGGTATTTTGGTGAAAGCCCTTCTCAGCTCGTGTCTCCTCTAGTGGAAAGTCTGAAGCATACCATGACAGTTTCTGATGACTTGGCTTTTGATGCTGTGCACATTGATTATCAAGGTTATGAAGAGGCGGTTAAAATAGCACTTGAAACGGTAGAAGAACCTGAATTACCATCCTTCAAACCGGCTGAAAAGCAAAAAAATACGGTGAGAAGTATTCAGCGTTTACCAAATACTCTGGGAAAAAATGCCTATTGGGCAGCCAATCGATACAAGGTTTGGTTACCCATGTTTTTTAAATCCATAATCATTGCCAAGGAAGACGAGGATAAAATAATAAGTTTTTATATTTCTTTTATAAAGGTACCCATGCTTCAGTTGTCTTGGGTTAAAGACAGAAGCAACAAAAAAAGACAACTTTTTTACATTTCAGGTGGCTGGTTGGTGAGTCGATCAAACTATGGTTGGCTGGAATTTAGAGAGGTGCTAGAAGGTAAATATATCATTACCGCCATCCATGAATTTGTTCCCAAAATCCCTTGGTTTTTTTATGTTAACACCCAGGCACGTTTGCATCTTTGGGTAATGAACAGGTATGGAAAATACCTAAATACCATTTGAAAGAGGAAAAGACATATAAATTGAATATTAAAAAAGAATTCCGAATGATGGATCGAAGTAAATATGGGTCAACTTTTACCAAATGAAGATTATCCCTTTTAAGAAGATGTTTAAGGTATTGTGTTTTAAACCCGAAATATGCTATAGACATTCTATTACGTGCTGAAATCGCTTTAAAATCAACCACTTTGTTGCTGTTTTCAATTTCACCATAGCGGTGTTATACTAAAATCTCCAAACAGTCTGATTTTCTTGCGATTGCAACACTCATTACGAATCCTATTACATAATCCGGGTTAAATTATCAAAGGATAATTTCTAGTCATCGTACTCCAGAAATTAACCAAAAAAAATCCCCGAAATATATCCGGGGATTTAATGATAATAGTATTTACATAATAATAGATGCTTAAGCTTTTAACTTAGGCTCCCATCCTTTTTCATATTCTCTTTTCCAAAGGGCTTTTCCTTTCTTACTGTTGGTAATGTGTCCATTTGAAGAATCACAAGTCAACACTTCTCCAGTTCTTGAAGCGATGTTTGCCAAGTGGCAAAGCAATACACTTTTAGCACCTTCGTCTATAGGGCTTTTTTGTTCAGCCTTTCCTCGGATAGCCTCAAAGAAGTTAACAACATGAAGAGTGGACATATCGCCTCCGCCTCCAAGTGCAGTGCCAGCTTCGTTGCTAGTAGATTCACTGGTTTTAACCACCTTACCATTTCTATCAAATAGCTTGTAACCACCTCTGTCAATATAGGCAGAACCGTCAGTTCCATAGACAATGGTTCCTCTTCCTGGGCCATAAGTATTGTGACCATTTCGGCTTTTACAGTCCCACTGAATGGTTCTATTGCCGGAAAATTTAAAAACGGCATCCATAGTATCGTACATGGTCCAACCATCATTTGGCCAATGGTACTTTCCTGAATCTACAGAAACTTTTTCAGGAAAATCTACCTGAAGTGCCCATCTGGCAACATCTATTTCATGAGTTCCATTGTTTCCAGCCTCAGCTGTTCCATGATCCCAGCCATACCAATGCCAGTTATAGTTCCAGGTTTCTTCTGTATATTCTCTTCTAGGTGCAGGTCCTTGAAATAAATCCCAATCCAATCCATTAGGCGGTGTAGCCTTCTTTTGGTTAGGCACTTCACCTCTTGCTGAATTGTAAAAGGCAGTTGCTTTGTAAACATTTCCTATCACACCTTCATGTATCTCCTTAATGATTTGGATACTTTCAGGAGAGGAACGCTGCTGGTTACCCATTTGCACCACTTTATTGTAATGCTTTTGGTAAGCAACTAAAAGTTCTCCCTCATAAGGGTTATGGCTACAAGGTTTTTCTACATAGACATTTTTACCCGCCTCTAGTGCAAGCCAAGTACCTGGCGCATGCCAGTGATCTGGGGTTGCATTGATCAAAGCATCAACTTCTTTGTCTTCCAAAACTTTTAGTATACTGTTTTCAAGTTTTGGTTTATAATCTATGTGTTTAGCAAAATTTATTGCAGCCCTTTCTCTTTGTGATGGCATTACATCGCAAAGGTACATAAGGTTTATATTGCTTGATTTTAATTTTACTGGCTCATAATATGCTCCTAATCGTCTTCCTAAGCCAGCGATTGCTAAGTTGATTCTGTCATTTGCTCCAATGATATTTCCGTAGCTTTTGGCAGAAAACCCTACAGCTCCTAAAGAAGAAATACCCATGGTTGCTAAAGCGGATTTTTTAATAAAATCCCTCCTGCTATCATTAGATTTATTCATAAATATTCTCAGGTTTGTTGAATGTATTGTTATTAACTTCTAATCTTTTTTCAATATGCTTCTGGCGATACCAATTTCCAATCCTCTGAGTTCAGCAAGGCCCTTTAGTCTTCCTATGGCAGAATAACCAGGGTTGGTGATTTTTCCTAAATCATCTAACATTTGGTGTCCATGATCCGGACGCATTGGAAGTGATTTACCAATTTTCTGTTGCAATTTCACTATTTCTTCAACGACATCAGCCATTGGAACATCACCTTCCATGTGGTTGGCTTCGTAGAAATTACCTTCTTCATCCCTCTGAGTGCTTCTCAGGTGAATAAAATGAATGTGCTCACCATATTTTTCTACCATAGCAGGAAGGTCATTGTCAGCCCTGATGCCTAAAGAACCTGTGCAAAACGTAAATCCATTATAAGGACTATTGTTGTTTTCCAAAATTCGGTCATAGTCCTTAGCTGTACTAACTACTCTAGGCAGACCGAAAATAGGGAATGGAGGATCATCCGGGTGGATACATACTGATACTTTGTTTTCTTCAGCTACTGGAACGATTGCATCAAGAAATAAATTAAGGTTTTCGCCTAGTTTCTTTGCATCGATTCCTTTGAAGGTATCCAAAGCCTTTTGAAAATCCTCTACAGAATAACCTTCTTCAGCACCTGGTAAACCAGCTATAATGTTATTGACCAATTGGTTTTTATCCTCTTCAGACAAAGTATCAAAATGAGCCTTAGCCTTTTGTTTCATGCTTTCACTGTAATCAGCAGCAGCACCTGGGCGTTGAAGAATAAATAAGTCAAAAGCAGCAATAGCCTTCATTTCAAAGCGAAGTGCTTTCGCTCCATTGGCCATAGGGTAAGCAAGGTTGGTCCTTGTCCAATCCAGTATGGGCATAAAATTATAACAAACAGTAGTGATACCTTCTAAAGCCAGGTTTCTAATACTTTCCTGATAATTTTTAATGCATTCTTCAAAATTCCCAGATCGGGTTTTAATGTTTTCATGTACAGGCACACTCTCAACTACGGACCAAGTCAGGCCTGCTGCTTCAATAATTTCTTTTCTCTCCCTGATTGCTTCCCTAGGCCAGACCTGACCATTAGGTATTTGATGCAAGGCAGTGACTATGCCAGTAGCTCCTGATTGAAGGATGTCTGACAACTGTACGGGATCATTTGGACCATACCAACGCATGGTCTGTTCCATGTATATAGGTTGTTTGTTATTACTCATACTCCTGAAAAAGCGCTAAATCCTCCATCTATTTCTGTAATTGTACCTGTTACGAACTTTGAAGCCTCGCTGCTGAGCCATTGCACGGCACCGAAAAGCTCCTCAGGATTGCCAAATCTGGCCATTGGTGTGTGGTCGATGATTTGATTGCCACGTTGTGTGAGACTACCATCCTTATTTGTAAGTAAAGCTTCATTTTGAGCGGTTAGGAAAAAGCCAGGGGCTACTGCATTTACTCGCATTTCCGCGCCGTATTTTTTCGCAAATTCCACAGCCATCCATTTGGTCATGTTGTCAATAGCAGCTTTAGCTGAAGCATATCCCATCACTCGGGTCATAGGCCTGCTAGCTGCCATTGAAGAAATATTGATGATGGAAGCTTTTTTGATTTTGGTGAATAATGGCAAAAAGGTTTTTATAGGTAAGAAAGTCCCCATATAATTGAGGTCCATAATCGTTTTTACCGCCTCAGATGATAGGTCTGTAACCAATTGATCTGGCATCACTGTAGCTCCAGGCATGTTTCCTCCTGCTGCATTGATTAGGACATCTACCTGCTCAAATTCCTTCTCCAGATTCTCTTTGACTAAGGTTAGTTCTTTTTCGTTGGTAACATCTGCCACAGCAGGATAGGCATAACCGCCGTCATCCTTAATTTCATTCACGAGCGCACTTACCTTTTCCTCATTTCTTCCAAGGATTATCATCTGTGCACCTTCCAATGCTAGGTGTTTAGCTATTGCTTTGCCTAAAACACCAGTTCCACCACTAATTATGATGACTTTGTTTTTTACTGAAAATAATTGAGACATTGTATGTATTATGGTTTTTATTTATTTTAAAGTGAAACTCCTCGTTTCCAAGGTATGAAATCGTCTTGATTCAACAATACAGCTTTTGCTTTTATCTTACCACTAGCCACTTGTATAATATGTTCCATTAATTCATCGCCCATTTCAGGAATGGTTTTTTCACCTGAAATAATTCCACCAGTATCTACATCTATGATGTCAGACATCCTCTCGGAAAGTTTATGATTGGAAGATACTTTGATGACAGGGGTAATAGGATTTCCTGTAGGGGTTCCTAAACCTGTGGTAAATAATATGATATTGGCTCCAGAACCTGCCATTGCAGTGGTGCTTTCTACATCATTTCCTGGGGAGCACAATAAGCTAAGTCCAGGTTTAGTTACAATTTCAGTATAATCAAGGATATCTTCAATAGGAGAGGTGCCACCTTTTTTGGCTGCTCCAGCAGATTTTATCGCATCTGTGATCAAACCATCTTTTATGTTCCCAGGACTTGGATTCATGTCAAAACCTGAGCCTACTGCTTCTGCAGATGCTGAATAGGCACGCATTAACTTTACGAATTTTGCTGCATTTTCATCCGTAGTACACCTATTGATCAGTTCCTGTTCTACACCACATAATTCTGGAAATTCAGAAAGGATGGTTTTTCCTTCCAAGGCTGCTAGAATATCAGATACCTGTCCTAAAGAAGGATTAGCAGAAATTCCCGAGAAACCATCAGATCCACCACATTCCAGTCCTATGGTCAATTGGCTCAATGGTGCTGGCTCCCTTACCAATTGATCTGCCTCTGTCATTGCCAAGAATGTAGATTGTATGGCTTTAGTGAGTAGCTGAGGTTCGGTGCCCTCTTCCTGCTGTTCTAAAATGATCACCGGTTTTTTGAGATCCGGGTTGATATTGGCTAATTTTTCTTTTAAAATCGCAGGTTGTGCATTTTGACAACCCAGACTTAAAATTGTCGCACCCGCCACATTTGGGTTGTTGATGTACCCAGCGATCAAAGCACAAAGGGCCTCAGAATCTTGTCTGGTGCCACCACAGCCTCCATTATGGGTAAGGAATTTTATACCGTCTAAATTTTTAAATAACTTTTCTTCTCCAGCCTGTTCCAGGGTTTCCACACCCACTTGCTGAAGACCTTCCTTGTCTCCGTTAAGGTAAAGCTGCTTCATTTGTTTCACGAAAGATTTGTAGGGGTTGGGCTTAGCAAAACCCAGCTCTTCTACAAAAGCCTGCTTCATGATTTCTATGTTTCGGTTTTCGCAAAATACCAAAGGCACTACCAGCCAATAATTGGCAGTTCCAACCTGTCCATCTGGTCGATGAAAACCATCAAATGTCCTGTTTTTCCATTTGCTTACATCAGGAGCATTCCACTTAAACGCCTTTCTTTGGCCAGTGTAGGTAGCTGTCTGATGAGCAAGGTTACTTGTCGTGATGACATCACCTGATGGTATGGGAGACAATGCCTTGCCTACAATTATACCATACATATACACTTTATCCCCCTGATTTAAATCAGAAATGGTGAATTTATGCTTGGCATTAACACTACTTTTTAAAGTAATTTCATTATTTTCAAATTTGATAATTTCGCCCTTTTTAAGGTCCGTTAACGCAACCAAAACGTTGTCGTCGGGATGAATTCGTAAAACTTTATGCACCATTTCAATTATTTGATTATCTTGAGCAATCGATTGCACAATTTATAAATAAATTAAAAGAAAAGAGGCTAAGGGCTTCTTTTTTTTTAAATCCCCATTAATTTTGATGGTTTATTGTCAGTTTTCCAAATCCATTCTATTGATGGATGAAAAAAACAAGTGCAATAACAAGTCCTGAATTGTGGGCTAATTGTATCTTGCTCTAAGTATTATATGAATAAGGAATACTACCTAAAATAGTACAGTTAAATCATTATTAGTCAGTACTTATTCTTCCAAGTTTTTCAATTTTGCAAGTTCAGTGAAATAGTAAAGCAATGATATAATGTGATTGAATTATTGAAATAAAACTTAATTGATATAATTTTAAGAAGTAAACGAGTAATAGAAACCCAAATAATATTGCAATTCATATGTTGAAATTTAAAAAGACGAATTTTCCGAACTACCTAAGTATGCTGTTTCTTGCGGCTATTTTGGTGAGCTGCTCCAAACCAGGAGGAGTAAGGATATTAAAACTTGGCCATGGATTGGATACAAGCCATCCAGTACATGCTGCCATGCTGTATTTAGCCGAAAAGGCTGAAGAAAAATCTAATGGTAAAATGATTGTTCAGGTGTATCCCAACCAACAATTAGGTACCGAGCGGGAGCTTGTGGAACTGCTACAAATTGGTAGTTTGGCGATGACCAAAGTATCCACTGCAGCAATGGAGGGATTTGCACCGGAAATTAAAATATTAGGTCAGCCTTATTTATTTCGCGATGATGAGCAGCAGGCTAAGGTACTTGAAGGACCTATAGGTAAACAACTTTTGGCTGCTGGTGAGAAATACTGGCTTAAAGGTTTGTGTTTTTATGATGGTGGCAAACGTAGTTTTTATACCAAGGACAAGCCCGTAATGGTGCCCTCAGATATAGAGGGACTCAAAATCCGGGTAATGGAAAGTCCAACTGCAGTTAATATGGTGCAGAGTTTTGGAGGTTCACCTACCCCAGTTTCCTTTGGGGAACTTTATACGGCATTGCAACAAGGTATAGTGGATGGCGCTGAGAACAATCCCCCAAGTTTTGTTACTTCTCGTCACTATGAAGTGTGTAAATACTACTCTTTAAATGAACATACTGCGATTCCTGATATGATGATTGTAAGTACCAAGGTTTGGGACTTGCTTTCTGAGGAAGAAAGAACCTGGCTTCAAGAAGCTGCTGATGAGTCAGCCGTTTACCAATACAAATTATGGGAAGAATCTGTAGCTGAATCGATGAAAATTTTGGAGGAAGCTGGCGTAGAGGTACTTTATCCAGATAAGGAGCCATTTAGAAAAGAGGCGGAAAAGGTTTATGAACTTATGAAAGAATCAGATCCGGAAATGTATAAGTTGGTTCAAGAAATTAGAAAATATTAAGCAATGGTCAGTCTTAAATCAAAATTAGATAAAATTGTAGGGATCATGCTGATGGTCATTATGGCTGTGATGGTTCTTAATGTTACTTGGCAGGTTTTTTCCAGGTATGTGCTCCAGTCTCCGAGTTCATTTACGGATGAACTTTCAAGGTATTTATTAGTGTGGTTAGGTATGTTAGGTGCTGCCTATGTGGCCGGACAAGGTAATCACCTTGCCATAGATATTTTACCAACCAAGTTGGTAGGAGAAGCAAAAAGAAGATTATTAATAATTATTAATATTGTCATCATACTATTTGTTATTCCTGTGATGATAATGGGAGGGGCAAACTTGGTTTACATCACCTTCATTCTGGAACAAAAATCAGCGACTTTGCAATTGCCGCTGGCTTATGTTTATATGATGATCCCTTTTTCAGGTCTACTGGTGCTTTTTTACCAATTGGCAGATCTTAAAAATTTAATGAACAATAAAGACTCCCAAAATATTTAAATCATGGAAGAATATTTAAGCATACTTATACTGATTGTTAGTTTTATTATTCTAATGGGGATTGGGGTTCCAGTGGCCTGGGCATTGGGTTTTTCTAGTTTTCTTACACTTACAGTTACCATCGCCTCCGTACCTTCTGCCACTACTATTGCCCAAAGGATGGGAGTGGGGCTAGACAGTTTTGCCTTATTGGCCATTCCATTTTTTATATTGGCAGGAGAGATAATGAATAAAGGTGGCATTGCCAATAGGTTAATTGATTTGGCAAAAGCCATGACAGGAAAACTTCCTGGTGGATTGTTGTACGTAAATGTAATTGCCGCCATGCTCTTTGGAGCCATAGCAGGTTCAGCAGCAGCGGCAGCTTCTGCCATTGGTGGGATTTTAGGTCCAAGAATGGAAAAAGAAGGTTACCCAAGAGAATTGGGAGCTGCGGTGAATATCACTGCTTCTACAACTGGTTTGATTATCCCTCCATCCAATGTTTTGATCGTTTATTCTTTGGCTAGTGGGGGCGTATCCATTGCTGCGCTATTTATTGCTGGATATATTCCAGGCTTATTGATTGGTTTATTCTTGATGATCACCGCAGCTATATTTATCAAAAAGCACAACCTAAAGCCCGGTGAACCTACAAGTGCCAAAGAACTTGGTACTAAATTTCTAGCCGCATTTCCTAGTTTGATGCTTTTGGTTGTTGTAATTGGAGGGATAGTAGTTGGTGTATTTACCGCTACTGAGGCATCGGCAATAGCTGTTGTCTATACCTTGGTATTGTCCTTTATTTATGGGGAAATAAAAATAAAAAACCTTCCCTCCATTTTATTGAAAAGCTCTGAAACAACTGCAATTGTAATGTTGTTGATCGCTACTTCAATGAGTATGTCTTGGGCAATGTCCAGCGAGAATATTCCTCAGTCAATTAGTTCTGCTTTACTGACTATGAGTGACAATAAGTTCGTGATATTAATTATGATTAACCTAATCTTATTGTTCGTTGGTACATTTATGGACATGACACCAGCAGTATTGATTTTCACACCTATTTTTCTTCCAGCAGTGGTGACTTTAGGAATAGATCCTATCCACTTTGGTATCATGATGGTATTGAACTTATGTATTGGGGTATGTACTCCTCCGGTTGGCTCTGTTTTATTCGTTGGGGTGGGAGTGGCCAAGACTACCATTGCAAAGGTATTCTTTCCCTTACTTCCCTTTTTCTTGGCGATGTTATTAGGTTTGCTTCTGATCACATTGATTCCAGAGCTTACACTATGGTTGCCATCTGTTTTTGGTTTATAATAATTAGACACTTTATAAATTCAACTCCTCAGCCTTCGGTTGAGGAGTTTTTTTTTTACCTATAGGGACAATGGCTCGTAATTCGCCAATGGTGAAGACGATGGTTTTGCTCTAGGCCAAAATTGAAACATTAAATAACTTGGGTAATAGTTTTATTTTACCTGAAATAAATCCATTTTAGTAGCCTTAATAAAGAGAATTAGGAAGGATTATGGAAAGAAGAAATGTATTGAAAAGAATTAGTTACCTGTCAACAGGAATGCTAGTGGCATCCATTACCGGTGCGATTGCAAATAATAGTTCTTCAAATTCGACCAAGACCATATTGCTGGTGTCTGGCTGGCAAGATGTGAATATTGGTGATATTGCACATACGCCAGGATTGATCCATATATTGAAGACCTTCCTTCCAGAATATAAAATCATCCTTTGGAAAAAATCTAAAGGAGAGAAAGTAAAGCAACTTCTTTATAAGAACTATCCAGATGTGAAAATCATCTACGGCTCAGTGGCACAAGATAGTAGCGTGGAGAATGAAGAAGTAATGTCTGCCATTAAAAATGCAGATATCTTGGTCCATGGTTCTGGCCCATACGTGGTAGGGCAGGACAACCTTGAGGCCTGGATAAAATATACCGATAAGCCTTTTGGAATTTTTGGCACCACGATTCAATCCATTACTCCAGAATTAAAAAAAGTACTGGATACTTCCTCTTTTATTTTCACAAGAGAAACGGCTTCATTAAAGGTGTTAAAAGACCATGGGATCACGGGAAAAAGTGTTTCTTTTGCTCCTGATGCCACTTTTTTCTTTGATTTATTGGATGAGGACAAAGCCATTTCGTTTTTGGAAACCCATGAATTAGAGGAGAAGAAATTTATATGTGTTATACCTAGGCTAAGGTATACCCCTTACCATAAAATCAAAAAAGTTAGCTGGTCGGCTGAGAAAATTCAAGAAGTAGAAGAAACCAATGCCAAATACAAAGAAGTAGATCATGCAAAGATGAGGGTGGCCATGATAGAGTGGGTGAGGAAAACAGGAAACAAAGTATTGATTTGTCCTGAGATGACTTATCAGGTAGATATTATGGATGAATTGTTGGTTAATCCCCTTCCAGAGGATGTGAAAAGCAAGGTTATCAAGCGGGATTATTGGCTTCCGGATGAAGCGGCATCGATTTATTCTAGGGCTCATTCCGTGCTGAGTTTTGAATGTCATTCTCCGATAATAGCGGCAGCAAATGGGACACCCATGTTTTATTTAAGGCAACCTGAAGACACCATCAAAGGTCAGATGTACTATGACCTGGGATTGGCAGATTGGGTATTTGAAATAGAAGAAACGGAGGGGAAGCAAATTGCCGATACTTTGATGGAAAACTGGGAAAACTACAATAAAGCTGAACGAAAGTTGGGGAAAGCGATGAAAAAAGTAGCCAATATTTACAAAACTTCCTCAGAAAAAATTAAATTGGTTACAATTTGAAGATGAAAGTGAGGAGTTTAATAGAATTACTCCTCACTTTCATCTTCAAATATTTCTTCGATTGAGCTCCCAAACAATTTGGCGATCTTAAACGCAAGAGGCAGACTTGGGTCAAACTTACCTTTTTCTATTGCATTGATGGTTTGCCTGGATACAGCCAGGCTATCTGCTAGATCTGCTTGGGTCCAGTTTTTTTCAGCACGGAGTACTTTTAAATTGTTTTTCATTGGTAACGCTTTTTTCCAATTGCTATGGCAGCCAAATAGCTAAGGCTAATTGCTATTACCAAAAAGGAAATTTCAGCATCAGTAGAGATTAAGTTAGTGATATCCAAAAGACTATAAGCTAAGCCCCCAAATACACCAACACTTAGTGCAATTCCCATGGCTTCCAGTTGAATTTGCTTTTCAAGTTCGTCTAGAGATTTGAGAAAGCGAATATTAGCCAAAACCAAACCAACTGCGAATAGTAGGTTAACCAATACCCCCAGCCAAGTGAATAGTTTATTCCCTTCCCACAAAAACTGAGGTCCAAAAGTAACAAAAGCAACAGTCATGACCCATAGTGAAGTCCATATTCCTAAATTTCTTGTAATTTTTTTACGTTGTTTTTTCCAGTTTTGAATTTCCATGGTATTAAATTTATGTAAAGTAAACTTTACATAAAGGTAAGGTTAATTTTCAAAATGTAAAACAAACTTTACATTTTTTTTATTCATTGAAAGCCTAAAGATTTTTCTAAAAAGTATCTTTCCCAATAATTCAAAAAGTAGGAATAGGAGCTCATTTGATCTTTAACCCAGATTATGTAATAGGATTTCCTGTGTTTACGGGAAGTGTTGCAATCGCAAGAAAATCAGGCTGTTTGGAGATTTTAGCATAGCACCGCTATGGTGAAATTGAAACAGCAACGATTGGGTATTTTGAAGCGATTTCAGCACGTAATAGATTGTCTATTGCATATTTCGGGATTATGGTTTTGGCCACTCCTCTGATGGTTTTGGCGTAAGCTCTAGGCGGTTTTATTATTTTAACTTACTTTTTCCATTAAGCTATTTGATCCTTGCTGTTTTGCTTCAAAACCTTTCAACAAGTCAAGCAGATCTACCTGGAAAGTCGGATTATTGCCATTTTCAATAAAAATGTGGTCTATCCCTTAGATTTTTTTTCCGAAATACTTAATTTGATAAATTATTAGCCTAAGTGCTTGGTAGCATTGTCAATACATACAAAATTCCGAGGCTAAATAGACCTATCTAGAATTGGTGTGATTTATTGGAAAAACTGTCGTTCATGTAATTTATGACTAAAAAGAAGACCTTAATAATCAGAATCATTTTGTTCGGGGGAACGGCAATTTCCATGTTTTTTGTGCCATGGATTTTAGTTAAAGCCTGGATTTTACCTCTTCCTGATACTATTCAAGAACAAGTAGAGGAAGCAATTGGGCACGGTTTTGACGGCATGATTGTTTATGTGGACCAAGCAGGGAAATCACCGGAACATTATACAGGTGGTTGGGAAGATAGAGAAAATAAGATACCAGCTGACCCAAATTCATTGTTTAAAATTGCAAGTATTAGCAAGTTATATACTGCTGTAGCAGCTACTAAATTGGTCAAAGAAAAGCGTTTGTCTTTTGATAAAACACTTGCTGATTATCTTCCAGAACTTATTGGTAGAATTGAAAATGCTGAAGAAATTACCTTGAGGATGATGATTCAACACCGTTCTGGTATTCCAAATTTCACCGATAATCCAGCCTATTGGGAAAACGAACAAGAAAATGGCAATAATGCTTTAGATTTTGCTCTAGACCTACCTGCTAGTTTTAAACCCAATGAAAGATATGAATATTCCAACACGAATTATTTATTGCTTCGTAGGATTATGGATGATGTTTTAGGGTATAGCCACAATCAGTATATCAAAGAGAAAATATTGATTCCACTTGAGCTGAAAAACACTTTTTTTTCGATTACTGAAGTCGATTTAGATGATGTAATGAGTGGATATTATGTTGGGTATGAGGAAGATTTTAAAGCCCGTGACTATGGGATGTTGGCTACAGCAAAAGATGTGGGTACATTTTTACGCGCCTTAAACGATGGTTCGGTATTTGATGAAGGAGAAAAGGAAATCTATCCTTATGAATACAATCATGGAGGTTTGGTAGTTGGCTATCAAAGCCTTGCAGAATACCACAAAGATATAGATGCGATAGTGGTTCAATTTATTAATACCACAGATTTTAATGGTTATGAATGGAACTTATCGGAAATTACAATTAACCGAATTGTAAAAATCATTAGAAAGAATAACGAGGTACAATAACCAAGCCTACTGACCCTTCGACCCTTCGACAGGCTCAGGGACCCCAGACTCAGGGACCCCAGGTTCAGGGACCATAGGCTCAGGGGCCAGACCATCTTGTCGGGAATTGTTTTTCCTTTCAGTGATTAAGGCCACTTTTCTGATGGTTTAAGCTTGACTTTTGGATTTAGACCTACCAGTCCCATTAAGCTATTTTATCCATACAGCTTGGTTTCTAAACCTTTATACTAGCCATTCAGGTCTAACTGGAAAGTCTTATAATTGCCAATTTCAATAAAAATGTGGTCACTCCCTTAGATTCTTTGACCGGAATACTTAATTTGATAAATAATAATAATCCGAAGGGGTAGGGGGCATTATCCATTACTCAACTCCGAGGTCAAATAGGTATAGATGCAATTGTTGGCGATAATCAAAAATGACAATCAAGAGACAAATGTATCCATCCGACAAACTACATCTTTTGCAAAAGCTAATCTGTTGCTAAACTTGTGTCATGAAAAGACAGACAGAAAGCAATATGCGTAAACTTTATCAAGAATGGTTATCCTCAGGGGTTAGCAGATCAGAATTTTCCG
>NZ_JBSXOH010000042.1:0-84490 GCF_056859355.1 Cyclobacterium sp. L-R | reverse complement strand
AAATTAGGTACCTGTTCCAAGTGAAGGGAAAGGTATGCCCCTAAACTGGTAAACCGACAGGCAACCGAGCCAGAAAATCAAAAACATTCAATTTTGAAACCCAAATAGTAAGCTAAAAGGCTTAACTTAATAGCATTGGTAACCCCTCGCATAGCTACCGGAGTCCTTATTAACATTAAATAAGCTACTTGAAAACTTATTAGCACAAAAGCCAATGCAAAATTTATTTTTCTAATGTATAAATCGGGATAAAAAAAAGCGAAATAAATGTGTCCAAGAAAAAAAACAAGTATCAATAAATAATTTTGAATTTGGGGTCCTTTTAACTTAACAAATTTCTCTAATCCAATTAATAACACAACAGTAGAAGAAACGATTAAGGTATTGGCCACAGGTATAGATAGCCAATCAGGAATATTACCTCGCAAGAATATTGAAATATTTCCAATTGTAAGCATTGAAAAACTAAGCAATACTAAAGAAATACCAGGAAACCGTTTTTTTACCTGAAAATATAAAGAAACAATTAATATTATATTAACTATATTAACTATAATATAACTAAAAAAAATTGTCTTAAAATCAAGTATAGGCATATAAAAACATTCTAATCAATACAATAAACGTTATCAATTTCTCATTAAAACAAACTAATTCTCTAGACTAAAGCATCTCAGACCTATACCCCTAACTAGGTTTTCAATCCTACATTTATACCTAAAATGTAGAACTAAGAAGCCTGTTAAAGTTACTTTTTCACCTTATAATAACGCCTTTCGTGAATTTTTAGCCTATAAGCTATGAAAAATAATCCAAACCCCCATTTAAAAGGTCTAACAATTAACACAAAGCATTAGTACAAAGTACAAATTGCTTAAAAAAAGAGGTTCATTGCAGGGAAACTTAAAAGCCTCCCAGCAAACCTACTTCATACCTTACCCGACTGTATAATTGAACCATTAACTAAGGACCTGTATCAATAGTAGCTTTTTTAGTCTAAAAAGAAATTTTTTTATCGAAAATAGAATACTATCTTCGCCGCCGTAATGGTTTCCTCATGGATATTGTCCTAGAGAAATTAAATTGGAATCCGGTGTGAATCCGGAACTGTCCCGCAGCTGTAATCTCATTAAGCTATTTCCAAATTTTAATGATCACTTTCTGTATAATCAGAGGGGAAGGTCGGAAAATAGTGAGTAAGTCAGAATACTTGCCAATACGATATTTAATTGAAAGCTTTCGGGGATTGAAGCTTGAAAACAAAATTCGTCTTGCAACGCAAGATTTTGATTTCAGTTGGTTTCGTTGAAAGCTATTTGCCTTTAGACAAATAGTTTTAATGATCATTTACAAGTGGCTTCCTAAGCAGGAGGCGATTCTTCTTTTGTGCGCTTTACTCTTTTTTGCTTGCCTATGCCAAGCACAGGAGAAGTATGGCCAAAATTATCCGCAGCCAAGGGACACAACCGTGGTTTACGATATTGAGGGAGTAACTGTCCAATCTGAAAAATACCAATCCCGTTTGCACTCTCCAATGCCCGTACAGGCAATTAGAGGTAAGGACCTAGAGGAATTAAATAGTTTTTCCGTAGCTGATGCCATCAGGTATTTCTCAGGAGTTCAGTTAAAGGATTATGGAGGAATTGGCGGACTGAAAACCATCAACGTCCGAAGCATGGGTAGTGCCCACACCAGTGTTTTCTACGATGGAGTAGTCATCAAAAATGCTCAAAATGGGCAGGTAGATCTGGGTAAATTCTCCTTGGACAATATTGAGGCTTTGGAGCTTTTCAATGGTCAAAAGTCAAATATATTCCAGCCTGCTCTAGGTTTCTTTGCCTCCAACACGCTCTTCATGCAGAGCAAAATCCCAGTGTTAGAAAAGGAAGAACAAGAGCATGCTAAAATCTCATTCAAAACAGGATCCTTTGGCTTGATCAACCCATCCCTGCTTTATCAGCGCCGGATTAATGAAGGGCTTTCTCTGGCTTTCAATACAGAATACATTACCGCCAATGGGAAATATAAATACCGGTACCGAAAAGAGAATGGCTACGACACCACTGCTACCCGACTAAACGGTGATATTGAATCCTTCAGGGCTGAAATCACTTTACATCAGGCTTTCAAATCAGGAGGTAAAGCATCTCTGAAAGGCTATTATTTCGAATCAGAGCGGGGACTTCCTGGAGCTGTTGTGGCCAATATATTCAGTCATTATCAGCGTCTTTGGGACAAAAATTTCTTTGTCCAGGGCATGTTGCACACGTCATTTTTTGACAAACATGAACTGATGGTCAATATGAAGTACAGCAGTGATTACAATCGCTACATAGACCCTAATTATCAAACGATTGAAGGAGCTCTGGACAATCGATATTATCAAAAGGAATTCTACACCTCTGTAGTCAATCAATACATGCTAAACGCTTGGTGGGATGTATCCCTCGCGGCAGACTATTCCTTCAATACTCTGGATGCCAACCTATACCGATTCACTTATCCTAGCAGATCTTCTTATTACTTCGCCCTATCCAGCGCCATTCATCGAGACAGATTAGAAATACAAGCAAACCTTTTAGCTGCTTATGTAAATGATCAAGTAAAGTTTTACCAAAAAGGAAGCGACCAACAAGTTTTCAACCCTGTAATATCAGTTTCCTATCAGCCTTTTACCTTAAATGAGAATTTCCGCATTAGGGCCTTTTACAAGGAGTCTTTTCGGATGCCTACCTTCAATGACCTCTATTACACTTTCGTAGGAAACACCTTTTTACGACCAGAATTCACAACCCAATACAATATAGGAGCCACCTGGCGGGCCAAACCCAACCATATTTTAGAAGCTTTTACCATTCAAGTAGACGGGTATTACAACCAAGTTAAAGACAAAATTGTGGCCATGCCATCTGCCAATCTCTTTCGGTGGACAATGATGAACTTGGGTGAGGTAGAAGTTAAAGGACTTGAAACCAAACTACGTGGCATTAAAGAAATAGCAAACGTATCACTCGAAATAGGAATGGGTTACACCTTCCAGAAGGCAATAGATATTACGTCCTCCAGCACAGTGTATGGAGACCAGATCCCTAATACGCCAGTTCATAGTGGAACAATTACCTCATCAGCCAGCTATCAGAACTGGCAAGCCAATTTCAGCTTCATCTATACCGGTGAACGCTATAGCCAAAAAGCAAATTTACCTGTCAACTATGTCCAACCCTGGTACACCAGCGACCTGGGATTAACCTATAAAAATCGTTTTGGCAAGTATCAATACGCTATGGGTTTGGAGACAAACAACCTGTTTAACCAGTATTACGATGTGGTTTTAAACTTTCCAATGCCCGGAAGAAACTATCGACTAAAATTCAATATCTCCTATTAAATTATGAAATACGCATTTTACTACCTCTTATTCCTACTTATTCTATCTACTCTATCGAGTTGTAGGGAAGATGATTTCATTCCCTTACCTGACGAGGACAAGCTACCTGAGCAAGAAGCCTCCTATATTGCCGGATTTTATCTGCTTAACGAAGGAAATATGAATATGAACAAGGCTTCATTGGATTATTACGATTACCAAACAGGGCTATATACCAGGAATCTATATGGCACAGCAAACCCAAGCTCAACCCTTGGCTTAGGAGATGTAGGTAATGATTTAGGCCTATATGGATCCAAACTTTATGCTGTAATCAATGCCTCCAATAAAGTGGAAGTGATGGATGCTGAGACTACAGAACGTATAGCCGTTTTAGAAGTGAAGAATTGCCGCTATGTAACTTTTGATGGGGGATTTGTCTATGTGAGTGCCTATGATGGGGAGGTTTCCTTGGGAAATGATAAGCCAAACGGATTCATAGCCATATATGACTCAATCAATTTTGATTTAATTAGTAAAATAGAGGTCGGTAGGCAACCTGAGGAAATGGCTGTTTCCAATGGTAAACTATACATTGCTAATTCTGGAGGCTATAGTCCTCCCCAGTATGAAAGCACCATTTCAGTCATTGATCTGGATTCATATAAGGTCATCAAAAGAATAGAAGTTGGCATTAACCTGCACCGAGTGAAGGCAGATGGAAAAGGGAATATTTATGTCAGCTCAAGGGGTGATTATTACAATACCCCTTCCAACCTATTTGTCATAGACACCCAATTAGACCAAGTAATTGACAAGTTTGACATCCCTTGTTCCAACCTTACTATCAGTGGAGATACTGCTTATGTGATCGGTTCAGCATTTGACTATTCTTTGGGAGATTTTAAGGTTGACTATGCGATGATCAACACTCAAACCAGGGAACTCCTCTCCCAGCCCTTTATTTCCCAAGAATTAGTAGACAAGATCAAAATGCCTTATGGTCTGGCAGTAGATCCATACTCTGGAAACATTTACATCACAGATGCCGGAGACTATGTATCTCCCGGCAAGCTATATGGCTACAACCTCAAAGCTGATTCACTGCTTTTCGAACAAGTAACTGGTGACATTCCAGCCCAAATCGCATTTGTATTCAAAAACCCAAATAAATACTAACTATTAACTAAAATCTAAACAGATGAAAAAACTATTACCAGGCCTCCTATTTATCACCCTATTAACATCCTGTCTAAAAGATGATCTTGAGGATTTACGAAAAGATGTTGACAGCCTTAAAGAACAAATGGCTCAATATGAGAGTTTATTGGATGCCCTTAATAATCGATTGTACATTAAAAATTACGAAGACAATAGTGGTTCCTACAGCATAGAATTAAGTGATGGAACTATTATGAGTGTCAATGATTCGCCTTCATTCATTGAAATCGGCGATAATGGAAATTGGTGGATTGACAACCAAGACTCTGGGAAAGCAGCCGGAGAATATCCTGATAGCATGCCAGAAATAGGCATTGGAGAAGGTGGTAACTGGGTTATTGATGATGTAGATCTGGGAATTTCAGCTCAAAATCAGCTAGCAAAGGAAGGATCAAATATTATTGCTTTAGCTCAAATTTCGGGACAATTGTCTTTTGTTTTCGCTGATGGCAGAACGATCAATTTTGATGCTTCAGCACCAGTGATCTCATTCAATTTTCCTGAGGGAGGATTCGTATTTGACAAAATGAGCTGGTTTAAGGTAGAAGCGGTGGTAAAACTCGATGCAGATGCCAGTTATGAGTGGCTTTACGACGGCAAGGTACTAGCAAATACGAAAGACCTTACTTATGTTTTTGCAAAAGCTGGAGAACATCTATTACAGCTCAAGGCCAAAAATGAATTTGGCGTAAGAACTGAACAAGTTACCATTACCATTAATGATGCAGTGTACACGAATAACCTAACAAGGTTATTTGAATTTAAGCCAGCCCCTGGTCAGCAAATCAACAAGCTTCCTATTTGGTCAGAAGGCATACCTGCGGATAGCGTATTGAAAACTGCCGAAAAGGCCCTAACTCACAACTCATTGATCAGCTTGGGAAGTTTTGGAGGTTATGTTACTATGGGCTTTGACCATACGATCGTCAATGGTGAAGGCAATGACTTTTTGGTAAAAGGCAATGCCTATAGCAGTTGGGCGGAACCGGGCATCATCATGGTGTCTGAGGATGTGAACAGAAATGGGCTACCAGATGACGAATGGTATGAGATCTATGGTTCGGAACACAGCAACCCTGAAGCGATCAAAAACTACGAAGTCACTTACTACCGACCTGAATCGGAGCCAACCAATCCAAATGAACAAAACTACATCTCATGGAAGGACAATCAGGGACAATCAGGATTTGTACCAAAGAATTCATTTAATAGTCAAAGCTATTTTCCAGGATGGGAAGCGGATAGTATTTCTTTCACAGGAACCCTACTTCCAACAAAAATCTTTGACCAATCAGGCACAGGAACATTCTGGACAAACCCTTCTTTTGATTGGGGTTATGCAGACAATCAGTCTAATAACAATGAAGCTGCTCAAATTGACATCAGCTGGGCACATGACAGTGAAGGCAATGCTGTTAAGCTCCACGGGGTAGATTTTATAAAAGTTTATAACGGAACACTTGCCGCAGGAGGATGGCTTGGTGAAGTGTCAACTGAAGTCTCAGGCATCACCGACCTTAATTTGTAATAATGATCAATTATCAAGGAGGTTGTCTCGATTTTGGGGCAACCTCCTTTTTTTTGAGCTAAATTAAATGGGGATCAGACCCCGATATAAGTATTGTTAGTCAAGTTATAGCAATGGAAATCCGATGGAATAGAATTAACCAATCTCCATTCAAATTTCCTATTTCCGAATCTGCTTAAAACTTACCAGATCCCAATAGCTAAACTCAGGGTTCAGGCTAATCATTTGATCAGCGTCTTTTTTATAACTTTTGTCTAGGTACTTGTAAGCAGCAATATTAAGCTGCTCCTTTATTCTCGACAAATCCCTTTCTTTTATTTGCTCATAGGGCCATTCTAGCTTTTTGCCTGTATAGGCATTTAAAAAGTCCAAAGCCTTCTGTATGCTTCCTCCTTTTTCACTCTCCCTATTCCAGAGATCTATACCTACTTTTTCACATGCCATGGCATAATACATAATCGCCAACAGGTTCATGCTACTATAATCCCAGGAACGAGTTCTTGCCAACTCTGCAGGTTGGCTTCCATCCTTCTCAATCATTTCTTCCATTATCAAAGGAAGCCCAGCTTTTGCCAAACTATCTGCTCTATCTGTCTGTCCCAAATACAAAGTCAAGGGAATAATTTGAGCAAAATACCAAGTTGTATGGTTATTGCCATGTACGGCTTCATCCTTACCGTGTTTGCTATTTACAAGCCATGATACATATTTCGTCAGCCAAAATTTCATACCTTCCTCAAATGAGGTATTCCAATGGGTGGAACTTGAGAGCATCCTAAATTGATCCGGTAATTCTGCCATCTTTCTGGTATCAATAATACCTATTCCCCTTCCTTCCGTTCTTCCGGGAATCCGCTGGGCAAAATTTAGGTTGGGATTCATTTTGGTATCGGGATCTAAAAACCAAGCATTCGCTAAATGGATAGCTTGAGCAGCATATTTTTCATTGCCAGTAAAATAAAATGCCTGACTTAACACTTTTAAGGAATTGAGTAATTTACCCATCTCCTCTTTATCCTTATAATCAAAGTACTCAGGATTAATTTCTCCATCTCTCCTGATATAGGGTAGTCCATCCTCTTTTTCGGGATCAGGCCACCAATAAGGCCCCATACTGGTGTAATCATGGATATCTCCACTTGGAGGCAATTGCTTTTTATGTATGACTGAAAATGGACCGCTACTTAAGGCCTCCTCAGCTGCCATAATCAATGCCTTTAATTCAGGTGTTTTTTGAGGAGAATTAGTATCTATATTCTCTCTGGCTTTTTCCTTTACAGTACCTTCCAAAAGAATAAAGCCATCCTGCTGTGCCCAAAGTAAGCTTGGGGAGATCAAGCCAATAAAAAGGAAAACATTAAGGGCAATTCGAATTTTTAGGTTAAAGCTCATTTTGGAGATTTCGGGTTTTATTGTTTAAAGTTTTAAAACTAATCAGAATGGGAGAGATTTTGTCAGCATTGTTGAAGAAAAAATACAACAATACCGCCAAAATCATACTGCTTTCATCGTTTTTACCAGGACCTTCTCCCCTGAATACAAAAATTACACTCTCAAAAGCTACTTAAACCCGAAATATGCAATAGACATTCTATTACATGCTGAAATCGCTTCAAAATCAGCCACTTCGTTGCTGTTTTCAACACCATAGCGGTGCTATGCTAAAATCTCCAAACACGACCGATTGTCTTGCGATTGCAACACTTCCCGTAAACACGGGACAGGCTTCACCCCTGACAATTGTCAGGACGGAGAAAGCCTATTACATAATCCGGGTTAAAAGCAATGTTAAGCTTCACAGAATTAGCTGAAATAATGAAATTCGGCTGGTAGAACCTGGCCCAATTTCATTACCGAATCTGTCCAAAGGGTATGGAAAGCGCTATGTATTATCTCGGATTTAGTTAAAATCTGCAACCGACAAAACCAGGCTCCGCTGAAAAAACCCATAACCATAACTAAGGGTAAGGGTATCTTCCTTTCCAAACGGTAGCTTCTGGTTTTCGAAAAGAATGGCATCTCCAGTAAATTCAATTCCGCCTATTAATTTTACCCCTAATGGTTGATCTTCCTTTAGTTGGACCATCATGCTGTCTCCAGATTGATTGGAAATTTTGAGCGAAACGCTTTCTATGGTCTTATAATCAAAATTAAGTGGGGCAGTGAGGGCAACAATGTATTTTCCTTTACCTTTTTTCTCCAGTGCAATATCCGTGTAGTAATTGGCCATATAGGCCATACTCAAATTAAATGCAGTATTGAACTGTACCCAGCCTTCTGTCCAACCCAAATCCCCTGCCTCGGGGAAATTGGGATAGTGGAAAGATTTTGGAGAGCCATCAAATACAAACTGGACCTCATCCAATAAACCTATCCCTCCTCTATGCCTGCTGTACCAGCCCAGGTCTACGCCCTCTACTTCTTCAGGCCCTTTGTAAGAAAACTGTCTACCTGTTGGATTGCGTCCAAAGGAATTCTCAAAATGAGACCAAGCCAACATTTCCAAATCATTAATTAAAGTCTTATCCTCCAAAATTCCATTTGCTGCAAAAACTGCTGCAGGGAATCCTAAAATATTTCCGGTTTCATTCCAGCCGGGAGGCGTCCATTCTTCGACACTGTATTTTCTGAAATCCCATAGATTGTCTGAACGGTCCAACATCAACTGTGCCCATTCCTTGACTTTTTCAGTAATACCTTCAGGTGCCCTTTCTGGAAATTGCTGGTAAAAATAAGCAAAGGCCCGCATGGTCATGTGCTCGGACATCCTTTGCCCTTTGGTGGTCAGGGGATCTGACCAATCCAAATTATTAATCATCCAATCCAACTGTCTATAAGCGGCCACAAAGAATTTCTCAGCAGCTGCATCACCTTCCCGTAAGGCGACTTCATACAGCATCAAATTTGGAATGACAGAAAACCCTGGAGGCATCTCCCCTTTTGTCGTTCCCAATTGGGTCTTCAAGGAAAGTAAATCGTGCTCCTTACTTAAATTGTACTGTGAAAGGGAGTGCTCAGAAACAGTCTCTTTTTCCCAATTGTCTTTCACATATTGGTAAACAATATCGAAGTTTTGTTGCGGTAGCCATTGCTTTAAATAAGGCCAGGCATATAAGAAATGTGCTAACTCTGCCTTTTGCATTTCATGATCCAGTTTTTGGCTAATTTTCACATCTGCATCCCAATGGATGAGCTGGATGATATCTGGTGTTTCCGGTGCAAAAGGTTCCAACTTTCCCCAAAGTCCTTTGTAATTGTCAGCAAAGCTCTCGTTGGAAACATATTGTCCTTTTCTTTCCATGCGCTCGTATGCTTCCGGATTGCTCAGGTACATGGCCACTAAACTTTGCATGGACCAATTGAAAAAATCCCCATCCCTCCAGGCAAAACTGATGCGCCGAATATCTTTAACCGTACCTGTATAATGCCTCGCGCCCAACATAAAATCGATCATGTTTCGATAGGTAACTCTCTCCATCCAATTAGGTCCGATCCTAAATGGAAAGGATTCGAGTTCCTTAACTCGGACCAAAAACTCATCTTCAGTTAGCGGGTTGAAAGCTGAAAAATCTCCTTTCTCTCCTTTAACTTTTCCTGAGAATTGGGCCTTTCCAGTTTTGACATTTACAATAGAAAAAGGGGTTTCATCAGAAATTCCGGGAGCAGTAAAACGTTTGCTTCGGTATAGATTGTAACCACTTTGATTGACAAGAATGGGTTTGTTTTCCAAGCCACTTTCATCCGAATATTGTTGGCCAAGCAAAAGCACTTCACTTATTTCCATCGCTTTTTGATCCTGAGCAGCCAGCCGAACTCGGTCAATTAGCTGAGGTTTTTTCAGTTGAATTTCTATTTTTTTTGCCCTATTATTTTCCACCTTATGGAAAGTTTTCCAATCTCCATTTAGTAAATATTGCAGGTATATTGTCTCATTGGGAACAGCGGTTGGAGCGAAATTTATTTCCACTTTTATAACTTCCGTAGCTCCCGGAAAACGCAAAACCAACCAGGCATTTTTATCCTCAGACAAGCTGCTCCAATGAGTCTGAAGGTCTCCATCAATGGACAATTTTTCAGCATGATTTTCCTGCGATGAACTGCTACTTGCAGTGGCCGAAAAGGACAAGTTTTTTTGGGCAAGCACTGGTGAAATCCCAAGCAATAAGAGTGCTACAATTCCCCAATATTTTGGGGATAAAATTCCAAATTTACTCATAAAATTTACAAACATATTATTCCAAATATGGCCACCGGAACATGCACATTTTGTTGCTTAAAGGTAAGCAGCAGCTTGTCCGTTTGTACCGAGGTTTTAAATTTAATTGTTACTACCGTTTGGTGGTTGTCCTGTATTTCAGCCAAGACTTTCCCACTACCGTCAGTCAATTGAATGTCTTTTACACAAAAAGGTATTTCCGATTCAGGATGTCCCATCAAGGTAGACTCCAGGGCATGGTCAAAATCAGTATCGAAATACACACTTAAACTATTAATATTCTGAACTTTATCCCAAACCATCTCAATGGTAGGTTCGGTATCATCTAAGGCTGCTGCCCAAGCATTTGTACCCACTTTGGGTCGGAAAATTCCATTCACTAAGAAATTTGTTGAATACGGGTCAATAGCTTCTGTAAACTCAAATGCCAGGTTGTGCCCTTCTGGCCTTCTTTCAGGCAACCAAAAGTCAAATTCCTCAATACCAATACCTTTAGGAGGTTCCTGTCTACTAGAAGTAGCCACTGCTTTATTGAATTTTTGAAAGACTGACAACAGACCTGTAGCCCTTGTTTGACTGCTCCTGATGGACACCTTTTCATTGGCTGAAAAGGCCACAAAATAATATTCTGTTTTTTCTATATTAATCTGTAAATCAATTGTTAAATATTGTTCACCTAAAGTTAATTCTAACTCCTTTTGGGCCAAAATGATTTCCGGACTGAAATTGCCTTTCTTCTCACTTTTCAACAGCGACACCACTATTTTTGTGTTTTCGGTAGCCTTAAACTGAAATTTCATGGCTGGTAATTTACCGGGCACAAGGGGTAACATTTGTGCAGCTGCAAAGGTCAGGGATTTCCAAGGACCATCAAAGGCCAAGCCCGACAATCGCATGGTAGATGAGGCAGAAATTTTCGCGTCCTGAGCCAAATCTTCTTTCAATCGAAGCACATGATTTGGGATGTATTGTCCTTGTAAAACCAAGGCATCTTTTAAAGCTTCTATCCTACCCTCCTTTAGGATTTCTGAAGGTAAAATTTGATGCTCTTTACAGAGCACTGCCGCCATGGCTACAGCCTGTGCATTGTGGGCACAAGTGGCCATTACACGGCTCGATCCAAAGGCCACATGACTGGCACTAATTATCCTTCCGGTCAGGAAAAGATTGTTAATATTTTTGCTGTACATGGTACGGTAAGGGATCTGATAAACACCCTTGGTATGCCACTGTGTACAGCCAGGTTTTTCACCATAAACACCATCCGCAGGATGAAGGTCAAGGGCCCATCCACCAAAGGAAACTGCATCGTCAAAACTGCGTTGTTCCACCAAATCTTTTTGAGATAAAATATAGTCTCCTTCAAATCTTCGGCTTTCTCTTTTGCCTGGAATTGTCCCTACCCATTCTAATGTATGATTGGCCACTTCAGGGTTTTCCCCTGAATTTTTCAGGTGATTCCAGATGCCATAGATCACCCGCCACAGTTCCCACTTAATCGTTTCCGATTCATGAACTGTATCTTTTCTTCCCCCATATTCTACCCACCAAAGTCTACAGCCATGGTCTTTCAAATTGAAAGATTTAAACCTTGGCAATTGGGAGATTTCCGTATTGGCATAACTTGGAGGAACAAACCGAACAGGCTTGCCTGTGTCTTTGCTGTAGAAGTAAAGACTGTGTCCCAACAGCTCTCCATATTGGTGATCCGGTGCAAAGGCTTCATCAAATTCATCCGCGGATTCAGCACCCATGCGAAAAGCTGCCCCAGCCATAAAGCTCATAATGCCATCTCCTGATCCGTCCACAAATAAGGGGGCCTTGAGTTTGTATTGAATTGAGTTTTGACTACAAAATGCCAACACATGATCTATTTCATCCGGGCTTTTCTTTTCCAAATCGTACATGGCCGTATTCAAAAGCAAACGGATATTTGGTAGTTCCGTAACTTTCTCGATGAGAATGGTATCCAATATCAATGGATTCCCCTCTGGGTTCCTATAGAGGTTTTCCAACAAGATCTCATCCACTACGCCGCCTTCCCTGGCCCATCGATTGTTATTGCCCATATGGGAGGTTGCACCCAAGATCCATAGCCTCACTTCTGAAGAACCATTGCCTCCGAGAACGGGCCTGTCTTGCACCAATACAACATTGAGGCCCTCTCTTGCTGCCGTAATGGCGCAACAAGTTCCTGCAAGTCCTCCACCTACTATTACCAGATCTGAAGTAATCGATTCGATTTTTAAAGACCGCTTTTCCTTAGTAAAATTTTCTTTAATCATTAAAATATACTGAATTCACGTTTTATTTTAGAACCTGCGCTTTGGCCTTATTGCTTGCATAACGCACAGCATAGATTCCCAAAGCAAGGATTAATAATCCCATAATGAAGAGGTAAACTCCACCTCCTCCTCCCCACAAACCAAGGGCAAAAAACAATAAAGCAATACTGATAAATGCCCAACCCATTACCTTATAACCATAAGTATTTTGATTTTGACCTGATGTTAAACTTTCAGTCAATTCATCTTGTGTTGGTTGGGCTTTAAGCGCATACCGCTGGTATTGGGCACTTTCAATGTTTTTATTTTTAGCGTACAGCTCGTAAATAGCCAACAGGACTATGGGTAAAAAGACGCCAACAATCATTTCACTGCTTCGACCCAGTGAAAAGGACAGCAAGGTTGGTGACACGAATTTAAAAAACACGTTGATCACCAAACTTACACTAGTAACTACTAGAATGGAATTACCCGTCTGTCTTTTAGAAAACAATCCCCAAATAGCCGGGGCATACAAGGCACCTCCAGTTACCGCCCCTATACTCAAGACCACTTCAACAATTCCTCCTGCCAATGGCACCATAAAAGCTACTCCAATGGTACCCAGCCCAAATAGCAAGGTTGCAAGTCTTGCTACTTTCATTAGGGTCTTATGGCTTGCTTTAGGATAAAGAGGTTGGTAGACATCATTTGTTAAAACCGCTGCTGCCAGGTTGAGGGAAGTATTCACAGAACTGGCCGTGGCAAAGATCATCCCTCCCAACATCAGGCCAAGCATGCCCACAGGTAGGACACTCATGCACATCCTCAGGTAGGCACCCTCGGTTTCCAAACCTACCAAACTTGGGTCAAGCACCCGGTAGATCATAGGAGGTAACATCCAAATCAAAGGACTTATCAGGTACAATATACCAAAGAGATAGCCAACCTTCTTCGCTGAGGCTGTATCCTTCACGGAGGTATAACGCTGTACATAAGCCCAGTTTCCTCCAATAAAAATGGTGTTGTAACCTACGAAGGCCAGTATAAACCAAAAGGTATATTCTCCATTAAAAATTTTAAAAAACGTTTCCGGCGCTTCGGCTATAAATTGATTTATGCCTCCTACCTTCTCCAGAGAAAGGGGTAATACAATCAAGACTGCTGCAGTAAGGATCACAAATTGGAGCACATCTGTGACGATAACTGCCCAAAGCCCTCCAACGGCTGTATAGATCATAATCATGCCCCCTAAGAGCAAGATGGCATAGTAGATATCAAAACCCGTCACCACATTTAGGATCTTGGCTACAGGGTAAAGAAAAGCTCCAGTATAGCCTAGAGATAGCACCAGAAAAATAAAGGTATAGTACTGTTGGATCTTTTTACCAAACCTATCGGTAAGGTAAGCTGCGACAGTGATCGACTGGGTTTGCTTCCATTTAGGAGCAAGGTATTTACCAATTATAAACCCACTGATACACATGGCCATCTGTATGGTGATGGCTACCCAGCCCCATTCATAAGCAATGGAACCCCAAACTACAAAGGTACCTGCGGAGAAAAAGCTCATAAAAAGTGATAGGCCACTGATGGACCAAGGAACTGCTCCTCCGGCGGCGAAAAAGGATTTCATATCCCCTCCTTGCTTCCCAAAGGACAGTCCTGCTCCAAGAATAATTAGGGTGAAAACAAAGATGGTTAGGTAGTCTATTTGATGCATAACAATAATAAAAAGGCTTAAGATAAACTGTAGAAGGCTAAAGGTAACCGAAATTCTGATACTTTAAACTGTATTCTCAGTTCATTAATATGGGGCCAGGGTGATTAATCTTAGAAGCATTTGTGGCATCTCCTGGCATTTCCCTCCGTTCCCATTCCAGTAACTTACCATGCATTGTGGCTTTATGTGGTGTTGGGTTATTTGGGATATTATCCCCTGTTTGGTTGGTCCAAGTCGTAAGTAAAAGCCTCATTTGATTCAGCACCTCCCTGTTTTCAGGGGCATAGAGCACATTATTAAGATTATGTGGATCATTTCTGGTATGATAGAGTTCTTCGGCGGGTTGGGGCAATAAAGTAATCAGTGATTGTGCAGGGGTTAATTGGTCCTTTTCATGCTTATTCCACAATTCTTTAGCGGCTGGAAAGGCATGTGGATCTGACTCACCGGATAGGTTTCTCTTATTTGGCCAATTGTTTCTTATGTAAATCCAATCTCCCATCCGCACCATCCTTTCATGCATGCTATACCGGTGCCAGTTACGTTCAGCAAAGGCTACTTCGCGAATAATGACCTTATGGTCTTGAAGTACCTTGGAGAAACTTACTCCCTGAATGGTTTCAGGAATGCTTAATCCGGCAAGTTCCAGAATCGTAGCAGATACATCTATGGCACTTACAAGGGAGTTGGTTCTGCCTTTATTGACTTTAGGTCCGGCAATTACCAAAGGTGTCTGTATACCATTTTTATACAAGTAGGTTTTACTTCGGGGAAAAGGCCTGCCATTGTCAGTTAGAAAGATGAGGTAAGTATTGTCCAAAATACCTTGTGCCTCCAATTCATCCAAAACCACACCTACATAATGATCTAATCGGCTGATTTCATGATAATATCCTGTGAGGTCTTCGCGGGTAAGTGGCCCGTCGTACATATAGGGTTGTACATCCACCTGAGTGGGAAGATAAGTACGTGCCTTGTCATTGACCTGCCAATCCCTGTGGGCATCATGAGAAGCCAACCAGAAAAAAAATGGTTGGTTTTTGGGTCTGTTTTGCAAATGGGACAGCCAATTTTCGCTTCCGGCAGGTTTGCTGTCTGAATATTCTAAAAACCCCAATTGATTGGGAGGGGCCATATGGTTCTTACCTGATAAAACCGTATGATACCCGGCTTTCTTTAATTCTTGTACAAAGGTTTTTTGACTGCTTGGCAGTTCCACATGAATCTCAGGTGCTCCGGTATTGTGTGGATACCGTCCGGTAATCATGGAAATCCTGCTAGGTGAGCAGGAACTTGTGGTCAAATAGGCATTGTCAAATACCAACCCCATCATCGCCAGCCTTTGCAGGTTAGGCGTATCAATAGATTGATTTCCATAGATACTGAGATCCTCTGCAGATATATCATCCGTCAGGATAAACACAAAGTTTGGAGGACTGGTATCTGCAGAAACCTCAATTGCTCCCAGCAACAGCAACAACGATAAAAGGATTGGTATTTTAAAATAATTCATCTTTGAAATTGCCTTTATTTATTTGGCAATGTTGGGTAGTTGTAAATGTTCAAAGGTGATTGTATAATGCCCATATATTCGTCCAAATGACGGGTATAAACCTCCCTTGGACTGGCGTTGTTTCTTTTAGCCACATATGCAGCATAACCTACGGCTTCTCCCATCATGCCACAAGTTCGCATCACTCGCGTACTGCCAAATGCTACATGGGTAGTGCTTATGTTTCTTCCTGCCATGTACAAATTGTCAATATTACGAGAATACAAGCAACGGTAAGGAATGGTATAAGGCTTCACCCTAATGTGTTTGGTGGCAGCAAAGAATTCCTCTCCCTCGAAGTATTTGGAGTTTTTGGCATCAGGAAAATGAAGGTCAATGGTCCAGGTAGCAGTTACACTTCCATCAGGATACATCACCCCGTCTTGAATATCCATTTGTGTCAAAACATGGTCTCCCATCAACCTTCTTGACTCTCTTTTTCCTCCAATATAAGAAACCCAGGCCAATTCATTATTTTTGTACTTCTCGGCTTTCTCTTTTTTCAGATAAGACCAGTTACCGTAAATTGCACGAAGGTTATGGTCCCTGATTTGTTCTGCTTCATAAATGGTATTGAAGTTGCCAAAGCCTGTCTCCCACTGCCAATCGGCTTTATGCTCATCTATATGGTACTCATCCGAGAACTGTAGTGCCCAAGGGGTTTCTGGGAAATCAGAAGGATAATCCTTTTCAAGGGAAGCCCATAAATTAGAGGTTCCTAAAGTAAAATCATCCGCTGTATCAGCAGCAAGCGATTCTCCGGTTTCTTCCTTACTTTCACGACCCATTCGGTATTCTGCACCTGCTAGGAATCCCAATGTTCCATCTCCTGTACAATCAGAGAAATAGGTACTTTCAAAACGGTATTCTTGGTTGGTTGCAATGTCACGACCTATCACCGCCTTGATGCTATTCCCATCCATTTCTACTTCATACACATGGGTATTGAGGTGAAGTGAGATATTTGGCTCAGCCCTTACAATTTCAAGCTTTCTGTCATCTCCATACCTTTTTTCGTCAGGATTTCCGTTGCCTGGATCCCCATTGTCCAATTCTCTAACAATTCGTCCTAATTTAGGGTAGTGATTCACATCTACTCTCCCCATCAGGTGCACCCTGATTTCAGAGCTATTGTTTCCCCCCAATACTGGCCTGTTTTGTATTAACGCTACTTTTAATCCCATTCTGGCGGCAGATATGGCAGCAGTAGTACCTGCAATGCCACCACCCACTACTACCAAGTCAAATTTCCCTACCTCTTCAGGTCCATCTGTTAAACCCAACAATTCCTTGCGTAGGGTCAAGAGTTTTTGGTTGTCATTGGTAGGTTTATCTGTTTTTGAGGTGGAGAAATAAATGGCATCGAATCTTCCATTGAATCCTGAAAGATCCTTGGCGGTAAGGGAATTCTCTCCTTGCTTCATCTCAACAGACCCGGCATAGTACCAGTCCCAATCCAATATTCCGCTCTGCCCAAAAACCTGGTCAATTTCGGTATCATTGACCGTCAATTTAAAGGCACCTGGCCCAGTAGGGTAAGGTGCCCAATCTTTTGTTCTTACCCACATGTGGTAGGTACCACCTTTTTGAAAATTCACCTTGGTACTGGCATCTTCCACCACGCGTCCCATACCATGGGCCATCAAGTAAGAGCTGTACAATACATCGAAGGATTGCTGGTCAATGACCCATCCTCCTGTGTTATCAAATGATTCTGCTTCCACCAAAACCCTATTTTGGGCTTGTAATAAATTGATTTGGGTAAAGGCCAGCAGGAGGCCAAAGGTCCATAGTATTCGTTTCATTTTCGGGTTCATTTATTTTATGTTTTCAATTTTAGTCTATTGTTTTTTTAATTTTTCCGTCCAGTTTATCCTGTTTTTTAAGCAATTCAGTCATTTCCTCTACCCATTTCCCTTCCTCTAGGTATTCCAAGGCTTGAAACTGTTGGGTTTTATGCAGGTTTGTTTGTTTTTGCAGAACCTCCAATATTTTCCTTTGCTGGGCTGGATTGGCATTATTCAAACTGCTTAACAATTTGTTTTGAATTTCAGGATACAAAGCCAATGTTTTCAATTTGTCAAGAAGGTCCATCTGCAACCTGTATTGACTACTTTCCATTGTCTCCCAAAGCTGCAGTTGTCTTTCCTGTGAAGAAAGGACTTCAATTGGAAGGACTTTTATTAAATGCCTTGCTAAGAAAATATTATCGCTTTGCAAAATTTGTAACATTGCAGCAGCTATTTTTTCATCTTTTTGTAGGCCTTTAGCCAACACCTTTTCAATGGCCCAATACTGGTAAGGGTAATGTCCACTTTCCAGAAATTTAAGCAATTGATCTCCAGAATAATTTTCAGTGGTATAAGCCTTTGCAATAGCTGCCATTTCCCCATGTGCCAAATGCCACAAGGTGTAACAAGAGTATACCGCACCATAAATCACTTCATTTTTTATGGTTTTAAGGGTCGCTCCCGTCACTGCATCCACTCCATTGACTCCTGCGGTTTGGGTACCTCCTACCAGCTCTTCAATTTTATAATCCTTTAATAGGGATCTTTCATTGCTTAGGATTTCCTGTAATTTGTTATGATCAGCAACATCAAAAGGAACATGATCCAATTTGGTCAGTAATTCACCTTCTGGAACGTCATACCTTTGATAATTGCCCAGCAAGTCCCAATAAAAGTTCACATAAACCGGGTAGCACTCGTTGGTATGACAAACTGGAGTAAAGATTTCTGCCATGTACCCCTCTGGTTGTCCACTGTCATCTTTCAAGAGAAACATCTCATAGCGCAAAGAATCCGTCTCAAGGCTCTTGACCAAAACCCTATCTCCCAGTTTGACATTGCCTTGGAATCCCGCAATACTCATAAGGAGAAACACTCCTATTAGACCAAAGGTCAGACACCTTGAATAATATTCAATCATTACTATTTATTTCAATCGTCAAAGCCTATTTAACTTCTTGTGATCCTTATTCCCTTGAAATTAATTCAAATTCGGTCATTTTACTACTTTTTCCTTTTACTTAGAAGAATGTGTCTTACTCATAGGTAAATTGAGCAGTAGCCTTACAATTTTGATTGCCCTCCAAACGGACCCATCTTGCTTCTATTCCCTCTGGAAAATACTCTACATGCTTTTTACCTGCAGGCACAGTTATTTCTTTCCAATCCATCCATGGTCCATGACCTATTGGCTCCATTTGAATTTTAAACGTTACGTCATCAGCCGCATCATGGCTAATTTCAAGAGATCGTTTGTCATAAAAAGCAAACAAGTAAGGATCAGATGGCACGCCAGCTTTGATTGCTGAATTGGCCCAAGGACCGCCTTTACCCACAGGTTTCCCTAATTGCCATAAATCGTCTATTGCTCCTGTCCAAACAGCTACTTCGCCATCATCAGAAACAACAATGTGTTCATTCGATGCCGCTGCTTCAGGGTCAACACCTGTTAACAATAGCATTCCCCTGTAAGAAGCATAATCATTGATTTTCAACTGATGGGAAGCAACAGGTCTAATTTTGGCATATCCGTCTGCATTTTCGGCAGGCAATTCATAGAAGGTACCGTGGCAATTGAACAAATCTCTTTCGGTAGCTACTTCTCTACAGATACGTAGGTTACCTGCCAAGGAAGGCTCAGTATAGCGCTCGTTGCCTTTTGGTAAACGCCACCTTCTGCCCTTGTCATCAATTACCAGCACTGAAGCTTCATCCACTTCAAATACATTTTTAGGAATCTGAAAATTGTCATTGATAAACTGCTGTGTAGTGGGGTCCTCCACTTTTACCAATTGGAATTTATCGTCCATTTCATAATAACCCAGGTCTGTAGGTTTCCCTTCTTTATAAGACTTGGCTACCAAGCCTAACTTTCTCCTATCATCTCCCAAACCATACAAGAAGCCACCTGTAAAATCATTTTGCTCAATGGTATTGACTCCTTCAAAAATACCAGTTTGCATTGCCTTCCTGGTTTCAGGATTGGCAAAAGCGATGTGGGCAGTAGCTATGGTATTTTGATTGGCAGTTAATCGAATCCATTCACCACTTGTGTTTTGATCAAAATACTTTCTTGTACTCTCTCCTGCTTTCACTTCCACCTCGTCCGTGGTTTTCCAATTGCCATCCCCTTTGGCATCAATTTCAATAGTAAAAATCACATCGGATTTACCTTCATTTTTTATCCAAAGGTTTCTGTTATTCCAACCGGCAAAAAGCATGGGATCGGAGGCAACCTTTGCGGTCACTTCTTCATTGAGCCATAATGCACCATTGGCAGTATTGGGTCCCAATTCATCAGGCAGATCCATACTACCAAACCATAAATTGGAATTGGATTGTCCTGGACCTTGAATATTTCCTTTGGCACTTCTTTTATTCAAAAATTCCTTGTTGGCAGAATCATCTGTACCAAACACCAAACCATCATTCCAACGGGTAAAGTCTCCTACTACTTTCAAATAAGCAGATCTTGGTCTAATTCCTGCGGTACTTCCTTCTTTAAAACTTTCAGGAAACTTCCAAAACATACCATGCATGGTCATTAGATAGTCCGGCTCACCTTCTTTTCCTACGTTTCTGATTCTAGGCCATTCAGTATTCCAACCATGTGCGCCATCATAACTGTGACTGGCTTTGGGAAGGCGATAAAATGACCAACCTTTTTCCGCATCTCTGGAAGCAAGGATAACCGACTTATGGTCCCATCCTGTCGCCCATATTGGATCTGTCTCCGGATTGGCATTGCCATAGATCCCACCCGGTCCTGTTACTTCTACAAACTGGTTTCTGCGGACAAGTTTCCATTCTTCTCCATCCCACTCAGAGAGTGAACCCGATTCTATATCAAACTGCTCCAATGCTTTACTTCCTGACTCTCCATTGTTGGAATATACTGTAACACCTTGTCCTGAATAATACCCTTTCCCGTGGGCACCTTTCAGTAAGCTACCTGCTGGATTGGTATCTGTGTCGTCTTTTTTCTTTCTGCGAATATTTCCATCCTCATAGAATTGTTTTACAGACAAATCATGCACATTTACCTCATAAAACCCTTCTTCCATGCTGGCATAATAAATCTTATTGGCGGGATCTGTCAAATGTCTGGCATTTCCTGTATGTCTTCCAGGCATATCTGTATAAGGAATTGTCCTTACTTCACCGTTTTTACCGATGGCATAGGGGCCTATAAACAATTGTTCACTTTCTTTGTGAATCATCCTATTGGCCGGGGTGCCACCAATACTTTCAGGCCTGATTTGCATGTTTAGGTCTTGATCGATCTCATAGAGTTTATCAGAGGAACCCAAGGGTAGATGAGGTCCATAAGTGATCACCCACAATTTATCTGCCCAAGGCACCACGGCACCTGTTCCGCATTCTCCTTCATTGTTATAATAGGCCAAATGGGGGTAAATGCCACTAATAGATGGATAGGTTGTTATGGTAGCCGATTCCTTAGGTTGACAAGCTGAGGTCACCAGGAATATAAGCATTAACAGGTAAAGAAAATTACTTTTTAACATATCAATTTCTCAAGTCTGGGTAAAGTTTATTGTTGTAGTACTGTTTTTCTATGTTCGCTAATTAATTTTTGTGCTTCGCTGACCTTTGACATTACTTTTTCCGACCCTATTAAATTAATCAATTCAAGTGGATCCGTTTTCTGATCATAAAATTCTCGAAAAACGACCTTTTCCAAACGGCTATTTTCAAAGGTTTCAATATAACGAAAATCTTGGTTGATTACTGATAAGTTAGGCAATGCCCCACCATAGGTCCCAAGGCCTTCATAAACGAAAGCCTTTCTCCAATCCATCTGATCTCCATTCATCAATGGCCAAATGCTTCTACCATGTAGATTGTCTGGCAAGGTAATTCCTGCCATATCAAGTAGGGTTGGTGCCATGTCAATATTAAGAACCAAATGATCCAGGTCTGTAGGTTCAAGGTTCGGTCCCATTACAAATAATGGAACTTTAGTAGAAGGTCGATAAGGTAAAACCTTGCTAGTAAAACCATGTTCCCCCAGCATCCAGCCATTGTCACTCATGAAAAATACGTAAGTATTTTCCTTTAAACCTAGGTCTTCAATTGTTTTAAATAGTAGGCCAAGATACTCATCCATTTCGGTAATGACTGCATAATAATCTCTTGTATGTTCCTGAATGGCCTTTTTATCTGGGTAGCCATATACTTTTGCCTGACTAAGATTTCGTACAGACCTAAGGTATCCCGGCTTGTTTGATAGGTCATCTAGATGGCTTTCAGGCACTGGCATGGCAGCTACATTAAACCTGTCTTTGGTCTCTTGTCTTGCATCCCAAATTAATTCACCATTCATATGGGGCAATTGGGTATTGTGAAAAAGGAAAAAGGGTTCGTCTTTTTTTGCTGCATCATTTATAAAGTCGATGGATCTTTCTACACAATAAAGATCACAATGTTTCTCTACTTTCAATACATTTCCCTCATCATTAATGGTTCTTCCATAATAAGTACCATTGCTTCTAAAAAAAACAGAAAAGTCAAAGCCTGCTGCCACTGGTGTTTTGCCAATATGCCATTTACCTGACATCCCTGTATGGTAGCCTGCCTCCTTCAGGTACTGTGCAATTGACAATTCATTTCCATTGAGGTCACTTCCAAGTTCCAATACCCCAATTGCACTGCCATACCTACCAGTCAGCAGTGAAGCTCTACTAGGGCTACAAAGGGAGAAAACCACATTTGCCTGATGGAACCTAAGGCTTTTTTTAGCCATTCGATCCAACATTGGGGTTAATGCTTGGGGATTACCATTAAATCCTACCCCGTCGTATCGTAAGTCATCTGTATAGATAAAGATGATGTTTGGTTTATTCTCATAGTCTCCTGACTTAGCCCCAATCAAAAAAGGCAGAAAAACCAACCCTCCTATAAATAACAACAGTTTATATTTTTTCATAAATAGGTATTAATCCAATCTCCAGCAATTACAAGTCTAATGAAATCACCCCATATAAAAGATCCGGCCGGGTAAATTTTAGTCAACCCGACCGGAAATCATTGTATTTCCTTTGAAAACAATTTAATATCCAGGATTTTGGTCCAGATTGCTATTGATTAAAATCTCCTTCGAAGGGATTGGCCAAAGGTATTGCTTTGGTGCCTCAAATTGTCTGATGGCCAAACGTTTTACAAGGCCTGCCTCGTACATTGGCGAAAGATCAGCTACCCCATCTTCGTCTATTTCTGGAGTCATAGGAAAAAACCAAAGATCCTGATCTATGACTTTTTCTTTCAATTCCGCTACATCCAACATGCCATAAACATCTCTGTTAAGTACTTTTTCAGCAATTTTCCACCGAATAATGTCACTATACCTGACCCCTTCAAAACCAAATTCCATTCTCCGTTCTGTCCTTAATATAGTTCTTAATTCAGCCTGATCGCTACTGGTAATTGCAGGGTATTCAGTCACCTGCTCTACAGCTACGCCATAAGCCCTAGCTCTCACAGAATTCATTGCCTCATGAACACTTCCATCTATTTCTCCCAATTCAATTTTTGCTTCTGCATACATTAGCAATACATCTGCATAACGCATTAGAATTTCATCATTTTCTGCCTGATAATTCAATAACCAGTCTTCATCCACACCTTTCTTCCGAAGCAAACCATTGAATGAAGCAAAAGCAGCTACCGATCGAGTATCATTATTGGTTTGATAGCTTCCGGTATTGAAATTCATTACCTGTGTAGTATCTGGGTGCGGTTGATAGGTGAAATTCAAATGCCTTGATTGAAAAGGAACTATTGTAGCAGCACACCTTGGGTCCCTATTTTCAAAAGGATTTTTGGGATCATATAATGGTGATTCATCTATTGGCAAACCATCTGTACAAAGGTAAGCATGCAATAGATCCCAAGAAGGTGCAAAAGCTCCACCCCAGCCTCCAACATTTCTAGGTAGGTAATTTCTAACATTCCAGGTAACATTCAATGATCTGGACCTTGGCATGGCAAAAATCACTTCACTTGGATTTCTTGTACTTGTTAGAAACAGTTCCTCATAATTGGGATACAATTCATGGACTCCCAAGTCCATACAGGCTTTTGCCGCATCTCTTGCAATGGCAAAATCCCCCATTTGAATAGCAAACCTTGCTTTCATTGCATAAGCGGCTCCTTTGGTTGCCAGTTTATTTTCAGATGAACCATAGGATTCAGGAAGCAAACTTGCTGCGACATCAAAGTCCTGATAAACAGCTTCTTTTATAGTATTCTTGTCTGTTCGGCCCATGGTAAAAGCCTCTTCCAAACTTAAGATATCTGTAGAGTATATGACATCTCCAAAGTAAAAGACTAGCTCCCCGTATTTAGCAGCCCTTACAAAATGTGCGTTACCCATGTATTTATCAATGGTAGCTTGAGGAACTGTACCTTGAATTTTGTCCATGTTTAACAATAATGTATTGGACCGAGCTATAACTTTATATGTATTGGCCCAAACGGTGTTTAAAGTTCCCCACTCACCATTAATGGTGGCATTGGTCACAGGTGTCAAGGCTTCCCTATTGGTAAAGTCATCCGTCCAGGCATCATCATAGCCTTGCCAGAAAACACTTCTAAATATATCATTGACAGACATTTCAACTTCTGTGGCATTGGAATACCAGGCTTCACTTGAACCTTCCGATAGGGGATTTAAGTCCAGATCAGCACAGCCAACCATTCCTACCAAAAATGCGGAATATAGTATTGATTTTAATTTCATGGTAAAGTTGGTTTAAAATTGAACAGAAACGCCCATTAGGAAAGAAGAGGTAATCGGATAACCTGTAGTAGAAACCTCCGGGTCCCATCCTTGTGGGTAGTTGTCTATGGTCAGAAGATCGGATGCATTACCATAAACTCTGATATTTTGCATTCCTAACCTTTCAGCCATACTGCTAGGTAGAGTATATCCTAGGGAAATGTTTTTCAACCTGAAATACCCCCCATTGATCATCCAGAAATCAGACATGGCATAATTATTTGACTGGCTATTACGGGTTAGCCTGGGGTAGCCAACATTTTCATTTTCTGTAGGCGTATTGTAAGTGCTCCAATAATTTCCATCAAGTATTTGAGGTACAGACCCCCAGTTTTCTACGATAGGCTCCACCATTAATCCTGATAAACGGCTATTCTGTTTACCTACCCCTTGGATAACTAGTCCGAAATCAAAATTTCTGAAATCCAATTGGATATTGCCGCCATACATAAACCTTGGCATACTGCCTCCCAATAAGGTTCTGTCATACTCAGGAGAAATTTTACCATCAGGCTCACCATTTGGACCACTAATGTCTAAGTATTTCACATCACCAGGTCTTACATTGGCATTCATTACTGGAGAATTGTCTACTTCCTCTTGGGTTTGGAATAAACCTTGAGATACATAACCGTACCATTCGTCAAACTCTGATCCTTGTTTTCTTACCTGGCTTCCTAAGAACTGAATACCACCCAGATCCCCCATTACGGATCTGAAATCCGAAAGATTGAAACTTACGCTATAGCCAAGTTCATTGATATCGTCCGCCCAGCCAAGATCTAATTCCCAACCTTTGGTATTCATTTTACCTGTATTTTGGTCAGGGTTGTCAAAACCTATATAATCTGGAATTTCCAAAGGCAATAACATGTCTCTGGTGGTTTTGTTGAAATATTCACCAGAAACTCTCAATCGATAATTAAGAAAATTTGCATCCACACCTATATTATAAGAAGTGGTTTTTTCCCAAGAGATATTTGGGATAGCGTATTGCCATTGTGCTGATGACTGAGATGAAACTACATTGGATCCTTGATGGAACAGTACATTACTAAAACCTATAGTAGACTGGTAAGGATAGTTTCCAATTCGTTCGTTACCAAGGGTACCATAGGAACCTCTAATTTTAAGGAAAGAAATGGCCTCATTGGTCTTTAAGAAATCTTCTTCAGACAATACCCAACCAGCTGAAAAGGATGGAAAAGAACCCCAACGGTAATCTCTAGCAAAACGTGAAGAGGCATCGTACCTTAAATTTCCTTGAAGGAAATATTTACTATCGTAATTATAGGAAAAACGTCCAAACCAAGAGTTATAGGCATTTTCATAAGCACTTCCTCCATTCCCTCTAAACTCAAGTGGCCCTAAATTAAGGTAGGGATAATTGTCCAATAAAAACTGATCTCTGGAGGCAGAAAGGTTTTCATTAAAAGACTGAAAACTTTCATTTCCGGCTAATAAGTTTAGGGTATGCTTTCCGAAAACTTTGTCATAATTGAGTAGCAATTGAGTTGTCAGTTGGTGACTGTCATTTCTGCTCTCACCTAAATAAGTAGAATTGGCCCATTGCAGGTTGCCTAGTGTCACAGTAGGATCATCCCATGCAGTATAGCTCACTTTTTTCTGGAAGTTTTTCCCCTTGTCAAAACGAAAGTTTGGAGAAGCAATGGCGGATATTTTCAACCCTTCGATAATTTCATAATTCAAACCTAGGCGGCCTCCCACCTGATTTTCCCAATTTTGGCGGGAGCCTCCATATTTCAACTGACCGTAAATATTGGCCCCTGTTTTCCCTTCAGCAACCCTACCGTCTTGCCACTCTGCAGCATAAACAGGTGCCGATATATTCATCATATAAATCGGATCCATGCTGGGTTGATTCAAAATTTCTCTTCTTAGAAAAATATCTGCTGTAAAACCGAGTTTGTCAGTAATATTTCCATCAGTATTAACTCTTGCTGTAAATCTTTCGAAAGTTCTTCCCTCATACAAAGCGTCAAATTTATCATAAACAAAAGAAGCCTTGGTCCGGATGGCATCTGTACCTCCTGAGATATCTAAAGAATGACGTTGTCTTGGTGCATTTTTTTTCAAGATAAGCCCTACCCAATCGGTATTAGGATACAAATCTGGATTGGATGCATTCAGATCCATATAGTTGTCCACCATGTCTTTTGGATACAAAGGATATTCATTGCCATCATTTCCATTATCATTCCATCGCAATTCATTAACCATCTCCATATACCGGGTTACATTCACATATTCCGGTATTCTGGTAGGTACTTCTGTGCCATACTCAAAATTGTAATTCAAACTCAACTCTCCCTTTTTAGCCCTTTTGGTAGTCACCAAAATAACGCCTGCAGCAGCCCTAGAACCATAAATGGAGGCAGAAGCTGCGTCCTTTAATACTGATATATTTTCAATGTCATTGGGGTTAATATGGTCAATGCTGCTAACCGGTACACCATCCATAATAATAAGAGGGTTACTATCCCCTATCGTGGTAATACCTCGAATTCTAATACTTGCTGAAGAACCAGGAGCAGAGTTGTTTCGGGTAACCATCACACCTGAGACCTGACCTTGTAAAGCCTGAGAAACATTTGCTGTTCTCCTATTGGCCAAATCTCTCCCTCCTATGGTAGCCACTGCCCCAGTAAGATCCGATTTCTTTTGGGTTCCATAGCCTACTACGACTACTTCTCCAAGATCAGAAATGTCTGATTCAAGCTTAACATCAATCTTGTCCTGGTTTCCCACGGTAATTTCCTGATTTTTAAATCCAAGAAAAGAGAAAACCAACACCGATTGTGCACTTGGTACAGTCAGTTGGTAATTACCATCGATGTCTGTCACAGTTCCTTGATTAGTTCCCTTGGCTAGGATACTTACCCCGGGTATGGGTAAATCTGAATCATCGGTAACAGTACCTTTTACCTGCACCGATTGTCCAAAAGAATCCCCAAAACCCAGCAATAAAGCCAGGCATAGGAATAAAAGTAGTTTTCTTGTCATTTTGGGTTTATTTATAAGTTAAAATTCCAAAGTATCATGGCTTAGAAAAGCCAAAATTAAATTCTAAACTACATATATTTTTCAATCATTATAATAGATATTTCAACCATTTTTAATTTTTTATATTGTAAACGTTTTCGAAAACGTTATCATTTAGAAATTAAGCAATAAAAGCTTACTTTTATTAAAAAATACTAAATTGACTTTTATCCAGAAATAATAAAATTAATTCATTAGTTTTACACCCTTGTTTATTTCAGTCAAACCCAAAATCACATGTCGAAACCCATTACCATAAAAGATATAGCCGAAAAATTAAATGTCTCCATCGCCACGGTTTCACGGGCATTAAGAGGTTCCACTGAAATAAAGAAAGAAACCAAAATGGCAGTTCTGGAGATGGCCAAAGAAATGGATTACCATCCAAACCTCTTGGCAAGCAGCCTTAGTAGTAAAAAATCTAAGATTATAGGTGTGGTGGTCCCTACCATTAACAGGTATTTTTGGTCCAATTCCATTTCTGGAATTGAGAACATTGCCTACAAAGAGGGTTATAAAGTGATGATTTTTCAGTCAGGAGAATTATTTAACAAGGAAGTCGAGATCGTAGAAACACTGGCCAACAGCAGAGTGGACGGGATAATAATTGCTTTCTCCAAAGAGACCAAGGACTTTTTACATGTTCAGCAAGTGATTGAAAGAGGTATTCCAGTAGTAATGTTGGAAAGAACTTGCAAGAACATGAAGGCATCTAAGGTGAGTACTGATGATAAAAATGGTGCTTATACCATCACCAAACATTTAATCGATAAAGGAAGAAGCAATATTGCTTATATCTGTGGTCCAATTTCTTTAATGGTTTGTAGGGATAGGTTAACAGGTTATCAGGAAGCATTGAAAGAGGCAGGAATACCTTTTAGGAAGGATTATGTGGTAGAAGTTGAAGATTTTAGATTTGAGCAGGCGGGGCAGGCATTGGAAAAACTATGGAATATGACAGTTAAACCAGATGGAATTCTGTGTTTTGCCGATATTCTGGCGATTGGCACCATACATGCTGCCCATAACCTTGGCATAAAGATTCCAGAACAGCTATCTGTTGCAGGTTTTGGAGACGATGAAACCAGTCGCTTTATCAGCCCTGCCATCACTACTATGGCTCAACCCTCTTTTGAAATGGGAGAATTGGCAGCCCAAATCATTTTGGAGGAGATCGGACTTTCGGGGGAGTCATGCGATATTCGAACTGAAATAATAAAACCAGAAATTATTATTAGGGAGAGTACGTGAGTAATGCATTTACGTTGAATTTCTTTTTCTCGCTAAGACGCGAAGAAGGAAATGAAAAATATTTTGAATACTTGTGCGTTTGATCAGTTAGTTTAAGGTTTTATTGTAGTTTGGGGACAAAAATAAATCCTTTACGACTTCGCGACTTTGCGAACAATTCTTTTCAGAAAACGAATGCATTCCTATTTATTTGCTCGATAAGGCGCAGAGACGCTAAGAAGGAAATGAAAAATATTCTGAATATATGAGCCTTTGATCAGTTATTTTAAGGTTTCATTATATTTAAAGAGTAAAAAAAAATTCTTTGCGACTTTGCGGCTCTGCGTGAAATCAATCTCTCGCTAAGGCGCAAAGGTGTTGGGATACTTATTTTGAATACTTATGCTTTTAACCAGTTAATATAGGTTTTTAGGGAGTTTTTTTTAACTAAGAACAAAAAAATTCTCTGCGGCTTTGCGGCTCTGCGTGAAATTCATTCCATAAAACGAATCCATTCCTATTTATTTGCTCGCTAAGGCGCTAAGACGCAAAGGTGGTTTGGGTACTTATTTTGAATTACTGTCGTCCGAGTACAAAAATAGGTTAAATAATTTAATCTAGGAATAGTACAAAATTAAAGATGGGAAGCCTTTTAGAGCTGTCCCATCTTTTTTATATTGTTGTTTCGACCAAGAAATAACAATATGAAGCAAGATAAGAATAAATTTCTGTCTGGACACGCTATTATAGCCCAGCTTTTATCCATGATTCCAAAAGATATTTTTAACCAAGTTGTGGAACAGGAAAACTCCGATCGGTATTACAAGAAGTTGAAATCGATAGATCACTTTATCTGCATGTTCTATGCCGTTTTGACTAGAAACAGTAGCCTCAGGGAAGTCTGTAAGAATATTTCCCTTATTGCCAAAAAGCTGATACCCTTTGGGATCAAGCAGTTGCCGGCAAAGAGTACACTTTCTGATGCAAACCGTAAACGGGACTGTAAGGTTTTTGAAGTGCTGTATTCAAGACTTTACGGCCATTATAAAACAACCCTACAGGGCAACTGGCTTGATGTAGGCGGAGAAGTGGATCTCGGTCGGGTGGAAGTCTTTGACTCCACAACCATCACACTTTTTAAGGAGATACTCAAGGGAGCTGGACGGAACCCTCTAAATGGAAAGAAAAAAGGAGGTGCCAAAGTATTTGCCAAGATGAACCTAGCAGAAGGGGTTCCCAATTATATCTGCATCCGTTCGGCAGCCACCAATGAAAACATGTTTCTAAAAGTTATGGAGCTTCCAGAACATGGAATAGCGGTATTCGATAAGGGGTATAATCGCTACTCATGCTTTGAAAAGTGGGGTAGCTCGAACAGGTATTTTGTGACCCGCAAAAAGGACAATGCTCGGTATGGAGTGGTCCGGGATTTTGACTGTTCCCATGCCAAAGATATCCTAACAGACCAGCTTATCTCACTGAATTACAGGGAGAAGGGTGTTTCTCGGACAGTTGAGGCTAGACTGGTAGGTTATCTTGACCCAGAAAGCGGTGAGAGGCTGGAGTTTATCACTAATCTAATGGGGCACAATGCCCTGACCATAGCCCTACTTTATAAGAATAGATGGGTCATAGAAGTACTTTTTAAGCAGATTAAGCAAAACTTTAAGCTTAAATATTTTTTGTCGGACAGTGAGAACGGGATCAAAATCCAGATATGGGTGGCGTTGATAACCAATCTGCTGTTTACAGTCCTCCATAAGAAGATTAAGGAGGCTGAGGATTTTTCCACAATGGTGATGGTGGCAGCGAAAAATTTATGCTCTTATGTCAGCCTTGAAAAGTTTTTGGTTTACTCCGAGGCTTACTTTAAAAGCATATTTCAAAAAAACCTCAATAATATCCAAACTGAATTGATGTTCTCAGGGTAGGGGTACTTTTTGAAAACCATAAATAAAGTCCTCCAAAATTCAGTAGGAAGACTTTATTTTAAATTTTGTAGTTTAGTCGGACGACAGTAATTTTGAATACTTATGCTTTTAACCAGTTAGTATAGAATTTTAGGGAGTTCTTTTTAACTAAGGACAAAAAAATTCTTTGCGACTTCGCGGCTCTGCGTGAAATTCTTACCAAAAAACTGATGCGTTCATTTTTGTTTGCTCGCTAAGGCGCTGAGGCGCAAAGGGAAAATTATTCTCGCTAAGGCGCTAAGGTTTTAGGGTACTTATTTTGAATATTTGTGAGTTTGATCAGTTAGTCTAGGGTTTTAGTATTCCGTTTTAACTTTAGTCAAAATAATTTCTTTGTGACTTTGTGGCTCTGCGTGAAATTAATTTCTCGCTAAGGTGCTAAGACGCAAAGGTGTTGGGGATACTTATTTTGAATACTCGTGTCTTTGGTCTGTCATTTTAGGGTTTTATTGTAGTTAAAGGTCAAAAAAATTCTTTGCGACTTTGCGGCTCTGCGTGAAATCAATCTCTCGCTAAGGCGCCAAGACGCTAAGGTGTTTGGGTACTTATTTTGAATACTTATGCCTTGGGTTGGTTATTTTAGGATTTTATTGTAGCTAAAGGTCAAAAAAAATTCTCTGCGACTTCGCGGCTCTGCGTGAAATTCATTTCCAACTACCCTAAAATCCTTTCTAAACACATTGCCTAATTAATTTATAAAGATTAGTATTCACCATAAAAAATAAAATTTTGTTAAATTTAAACCATTCAATAAAAACATCCAAATGAATAAAGAATTAACCCTATCCTTCTTTTTGCTATTCATTTCACTAAATATTTTTGGCTATCAAAGAGAAGCAGCATCTAAAAATACCCTTCCAAATATAATCTTGATCAACGTAGATGACATGGGATGGAGAGATACAGGTTTTATGGGCAGTCAATTCTATGAAACCCCCAACCTGGACCTTTTGGCTTCGAAAGGGATGGTATTCAATCAAGCCTATGCTGCAGCGGCCAATTGTGCTCCTAGCAGGACTTGTATGATGAGTGGTGAGAACACGCCCCGCCATGGCGTGTATACAGTAGCCAATTCCGATAGAGGGAAATCTGAAAACCGAAAGCTTGTTCCAACTGTCAATAATCCAACCATTGCTGACCATCACCTATTATTCTCAGAATTACTGCAACAAAATGGTTACATCACTTGCCATTCGGGAAAATGGCACATCAGCAAGGATCCCTTGACCAGAGGATTTGATGTTAATATTGGAGGCTCTGATGCAGGGAATCCTGGTAGCTATTATCCGCCTTACAAAAATGTACCAAGTATTCAGTCTACAAGCGATGATTACCTGACAGACCTCGTAATGGACAAAACACTGGATTTTATAGCCAACAATCAAAAACAACCTTTTTTTCTCAATTATTCACCTTACGCCGTACATACCCCTATCCAACCGGTAGCTGACCTGCTGGAGAAGTACCTTGGTAAATCACCTTCAAACGGTCAAAGCGATGCTAAATATGCTACCATGGTGGAGAATTTAGACCGGAATATTGGTCGCCTAATTGATTTATTGCAGGAAAAAAAGTTGTTTGAAAACACCTTTATCTTTTTCGTTACCGACAATGGTGGCCTTTATAAAGTTACCAAACAAAGACCCTTGAGGGCAGGAAAAGGTTCTTATTATGAAGGGGGGATTAGAATTCCTGCATTTGTGGTTTGGCCTGGCAGGATACGTCCCCGACAGGTATCCGAGGTGCCGATTACCAACCTTGACATCTTTCCAACCCTTCTGGAATTGGCAGGTATTGATAAACCAGAAAATAAAAATTTGGATGGAATTAGCTTACTCCCCTTGTTGACCGCTGGCAAAAATCTTCCCAAAAGGCCGTTTTTTTGGCATTTCCCCATTTACCTTGAAGGTGGCAATGCGGAGAGTCAGGATCCGGTATTCAGAACACGACCAGGTTCTTCCATTCGGTATGGAAACTGGAAACTCATCCAATATTTTGAAAACGGTAATTTAGAACTTTATAACCTAAAGGAAGACATTTCCGAAAGCAATAACCTCGTGAATAAAAAGCCGGACAAAGCCAAGGAACTGTTAACTTTACTCGAAAATTGGAGGGAAAGTACACATGCTCCCATACCTGAAACTTTAAACCCTGATTTTATAGCCAAAAAGATAACCAATTAAAAAAAGGTTTCATATATTGAATCAATTTGAAAAAAGGTAACTCCCACTTGTTTAAGCTTTTCTATGGTTTCTTCTGGAGTTTCCTTCTTCTTGTGCGCATAGGCCCATGTATTCACAGCGCCCACCACCATAAATGAGTGTTCCTTGGCCCAATTAAAATCTGCTGAAGGGATCGCACTGGAAAACAGGTAATAGTTATTGGGATTAAAATCCTTTCTTTTAACATTCTCTTTCAATTGATCTATAGAGCAGCTTAATTTGATCTTTCCGGTAAAATATTCCGTAGAAGCCTCAGTACCGATCATTAAAGCTTTGCCCCTTAATCCATACCGATCAAGCAAGTTGATGATTTCATCGAAAGCTTCTTTTTCAAATCCTTGGATTTTGTTGTCTATCATCACTTGAATTTTTCCTTCACAATGAGCCAAGACAGTTTCTAACTTCAAGACTTTTTGTCCCAAATCACCTGTTAGTCCCTGAATCTCCTCCCAGGTCATTGCTGTTACGAACTTATCCTCCCCATAATATCGGGTAAAGTTTTTATCGTGGTGTGTGATCAATGTTCCATCTTTGGTTAATCGCACATCCACTTCAACCATATAATAGCCTTTATTGATTGCCTCCTCTAAAGCTTTCAAACTGTTTTCAGGGCTTTGGCTGTTTACTACTCCACCTCTATGGGCAATCAACTCAAAATTATTGTCGTTCTTCAATGTTTGGCTCAGAGCAGACAATTGATGACAGAGTAAATTCATTAATACAAATAGGAATATCAGACTCCTTCTCATCGGGCAATTAGATTATTTAAATAAAATCACTTTTCTGATCAAATATACAAAGCAAGTGCTTACCGCCTGATTCACTTTAAATTAATAATTTATTAATTCTTATCATGAGGAAGGTATTGTTCGTCACTAATATTTATTTCATTCTCTCACTAAAATCAAGTAATTTTGGTAAATAATATTCAAAAACAAACCAAACCTATCTCTTATGAATAATAAATCATTCAAATTAGGCTTATTTTCCCTATTTCTTATGCTCTCCTTCCATATTCATGCTCAGGATGGGATGCCAAAAGGATGGAAAGTAGGCAGTCAAGCCTACACTTTTAGGCTTTTTTCTCTTGAAGAAACCCTTGAAAAATTGAATAGTATTGGGGTGAAATATGTAGAAATGTACCCTGGTCAGAAAATAAGTAAATCCGGCAATGAAACTACTGATTTTAAAAGCATAACTGCTGATGGAAAAGCAAAAATCAAAGCCCTATTAAAAAAATATGATATCGAAGCTGTAGGCTATGGGGTAGTCAATGCCAGCGATGAGGACTTACCCAAATTATTTGATTTTGCCAAAGAATTGGGAATAGGAATACTCACATCAGAGGCAAAGCCCAATCAATTTGACCAAATTGAAAAGCTTTGTGAGGAATACCAAATCAAACTTGCTTTACACAACCATCCAGTACCTTCTTATTATTGGCATCCAGAGGTTGCTTCCAGAATGCTAGAAGGAAGATCAGAATTAATGGGTGTATGTGCAGATATTGGCCACTGGGTAAGATCAGGCCTCAATCCTGTAGATTGCCTTAAACAATTGGAAGGAAGAGTTATCAGCCTTCATATAAAAGATTTAAACAAATTTGGTGTTAGAGATGCTCATGATTTGCCATGGGGAACAGGCAACAGCAATGTAGCTGGAGTCATTCATGAATTGCATAGGCAAGGATTTGAAGGAGCATTTTCTGCAGAATACGAACACAATTGGGAGAATAACCTTCCTGATGTAGAAGAAAGCATTGCCTATTTTAAGCGTGTAGCTGCTCAGTTGTAGGTATTAAATGCTTTGTCTTGATCGGAATTATCCTTTGGGCGCCCCGTTTCAATGATAACAAATCAGCTATAAAAAAAGGGACCACTTTGTTAAAGTGGTCCCTTTTTTATTAATAGCCTAAACTTTTGTTTTTACTCGTGAGAAACATCTTCAAGCATTTGCTTTACCTTTTCAGGCACATTGTCTCGCTCAATAAAGCCAATCAGTATATAAGTAATCGTAGAGCAAATTACCGGCAAACCTATTTCAAGTGCCAGACTTCCGACATCTACATTTTTGGTAATAACAAAAGCCCCAAGTCCAACCAGAATTGATCCAATAGCGGCTTTAGGACCACAAGATTTAAACCAAGGAATAAGGCCAAATAACATAGGTACAGCAATAGGACCTACCAAGGCACCAAACCAGCTAATGATTAGTCCTAAAACTCCACCAAATTTTTCAAATTGAAGGGCGATGAGGATGGTTCCAAGGGTAAATAGGAATGTGGTAATTCTTGCTGTCAATAAAGAGGTTTTACCATCCCTGAATTTTTTATTTAGCGCAGGTAAAATGTCTCTGGTAATTACAGCTGATATTGTGTTAATATCAGAAGAAGTCATAGACATGGTATTGGCAAAGAGGGAGGCGATAACCAGACCTATTAAGCCTACAGGCAGCAACTCCATGGTCAATATCCCGTAAGACTGTGTTGGATCCTCCAAGTCAGGTAAAATAACAGGGGCCGCCCACATTGGGAAGAACAATATCAATGGCCAGATGATGTATAAAATACCTGATAATCTCGCCGCTTTTGTAGCTTCTTGTTCTGAGGGTGAAGAGATGTATCTGGTAGCTAAATTCCATTGACCTCCATTGTAAGACAGGAAGTTGATAAACAAGAAAAGGAGTGCAAACCCAACGGTATAAGGATCATTAAAAGCATCGCCATTTCCTTCCGGTAACTGATCCCAAACGGTGAACACGCTTTCTATTCCACCTAGTTTCTCTATAACCACATAAAACATCACAAGACCTGCAATGATTTGAACGATAAACTGGGCAAAATCGGTAATTATCACTGCCCATAAGCCTCCAAAGGTAATGTAAAGCAGAGATATACCTCCAGAGATCAATATACCATAGGTAAGTGATATCCCGGTAAATACATTCAATAGTATAGCTATTGCTGCCCATTTAGCACCAATATCAAATAACTTAAGAATTACCCCACTCCATGCCATCAATTGCTGGGTAGCCAGATTATAGCGGGTAACAAGAAATTCTAAAGGAGACTGGATTTTAAAGCGCTTTCTTAAACGCACCCAGTATACTGGGAAAATTTTTGCTGAAATGACAACGGACAAACCAATGCCTAGTGCCCACCATATGTATAAAGAAAACCCATGAGTATAGGCTAATCCTGCATAAGCGACAAATACTGCGCCGCTATAGCCTGATACATGATGAGATATTCCCGACAGCCACCAAGGAAGCTTGCCACCTGCTACGAAATAATCCTCAGCGCTATTGTTTCTAAAATAGGACCATACGCCTATGACCAGCATCATTAAAAAGAATACCCCGATTACGATCAGGTCAATGGTACTTAATTCCATGTAAGCTAATTTAGGTGATTAATTGAAAAAAGGCCAAACCATTTTGGCTTGGCCTTAAAATTAAGATAAAATACCAGTATTAAACTGTTGGCTCCCATCCTGGTTCATACTCCCTTTTCCAAAGCTCCATTGCTTTTGGATCGTATTTTATGTTACCATTAGAAGAATCTACATGTAAGGTTCTTCCAATACGCTGAGAGATATTACCCAACTGCAATAGCAAAGTACTTTGGTGAGCACCTACAATTTCAGATCTTACCTCTATGCCATCCGTAATACCATCAAAGAAGTTTTGGATATGCAAAGCATCCAAAGTTTGGGCAGGATTAGACCTATTGGTAGGATCTATAACCATGTCGTTTGTTACTTCTTTAACCAATTCATTTTTAAGGTTGAAAATCTTGTAGGAATTTCCACCTTCTATCAAAAGACTTCCATCTTCGCCATAAAACAATGTACCTACACTGCCTTTTTCAATTTGCTTTCCATTACAGCTTCTACCTTCCCAGGTAATCATGGATTTATTGTCAAACTCCATATTGATAACTTGCGTATCAGGAGTTTGCCAATCGTCATCGTACCTATATCTTCCACCAGAGGAGTTTACTTTGTTAGGGTATTCTACTTGTAATCCCCAACGCGCAAGATCCACCATATGAGTACCATTGTTCAAGGCTTCACCAGTTCCCCAGTTCCAGAACCAATGCCAGTTATAATGGATTAAATTGTCTCTATAAGCTTCTCTTGGAGCTGGTCCCTGCCATAATTCGAAGTCCAACCATTCAGGAACTGGAACTTGCTTACCGTTACCGATGGGCGCTCTGTTGTTAGCGTACCAAGTTTTTGCCATATAAGGTCTTCCGATAACCCCATTGTGAAGTTCTTCTATACCTTTGATTACATTAGGCCAAGAACGTCTTTGGTTACCTACCTGAACGACTTTATTGTATTTCTTTTGAGCTGCCATTAGCAATTCTCCTTCATGAGGATTGTGCGCACATGGTTTCTCTACATATACGTGCTTGCCAGCTTTCAAACCTAAAATAGCTGCTGGTGCATGCCAGTGATCAGGAGCGGTTACTACCAATGCATCTACATCTTTGTCTTCAAGAACTTTTCTTAAATCCTTTTCGATCTTTGGTCTTCTTCCTTGAATTTCATTAATAGATCCAGCGAATTTTTCAGCTGCCCTTATATCAACATCACAGCTATAAATTACATCGCACTGCTTTTGGCTAGCGAAGTTGGTTCCAACAGCATGTCCCCTACTTACTACTCCCATACTTGCTACATTGATACGGTCATTGGCACCAATGATCTTTCCGTAGCTTTTAGCTGTCATACCAGGTAACATTCCTCCTACTGTCGCGAAGGTTGCTCCAGCAATGGCCTTTTTCACAAAAGTTCTTCTACTATTTTTCATATTAAAAGGTAATTATTTAAATTTTAATTTTTAAGGCATCTCTTTTTCCTTTGGCTAAAACAGCCTCAAGAGAAACAGCTTGTCCATTCATTTTCTTACTTTCGTCAGCAGCCTGCATAAAAGCGAAGATCTCAATGGTTTCCTCTTCACTAACTGGTGAAACGCCTGTGTCAAAGAATTTGGCGATTTCTACCAATAATGGTCTATAGCCACCGTAGCCACCCATATCTAAAATTCCTTTCTCACCGAAAGCTTTTCCACCATATCCACCTTTACCAGATCTAGTTCCTCTAAAGGTTCCTATTTTACCACCTTCCCAGGTTCCGACTACTACATCAGCGCCTTCAGTGTAGGTTCTTTGAACAGTTTCACAACCAGCTCCCATTATAGCATAAAGTGTTTCCACACCATGGATACCATACCAAAAAAGATCTGGGTGGGTAACTTCATATTTTGCAGGACTAAATGCATCAGCACCAAATACCTCACCAATTTCACCGTTATTTACGGCTATCACATTTTCCATGTATCTTAAAGAACTACTGGAAAAAACCGGTACACTGTATTTTTTGGCAGCAGCAAATATAGCAATTGCATCGGGCAAAGAAGCAGCTATCGGCTTGTCAATAAATACTGTTTTACCTGACTTGAAAACTTCCAATGCTTGCTCTAAGTGCAGTCTACCATCATTTGTTTCCAATAAAACTACATCCACTTTGTCAAGAAGGGAAGCTATAGAGTCCACTATTTCAACACCAAGCTTTTTAACATCCTCAATATAACCAGGAATCCTGTCAACAGATGTTGCAATATCCTTACTACCATGAGGATAAGCAGCTACGACCTTATAACCACCCAAGTCCGCTGCTGCATCTGCAGCATTAAAAGCTTTAGCAAACGCAATGCTATGTGAAGTATCCAAGCCAATAATCCCTACCCGCTTGTTTTTTTTGATGGATGGGGAGCCAAATGAAAGGGTAGACGTTGCCAACCCTAGACCAAGTCCGGCTATTGCAGCTTTTCCCATAAAATCTCTTCGTTTAATCAATGTGTCCATAAATTGTATGTAATACTTAAAATATAATATTGACTTATTTTTCGATTTTAAACTAGAACTATAAAATCTAATCAAACAATTTACTAAAAATTTTAAAAAAGTCAGGATCGATTTTACATGAAATGCATATTAATGGCTATTTGAATTGACCACACCCCATTCAAGCATTTAAACTTAGACATTAAAACACTGTTTTACAACACATTAACACACAATATTTAATCATTAAATATTCAGCATTATTTCATGAACGGAACAGAAAAAAAGTGAATTCCAATAAAAAACCGGCTATTTAAGAAAGTTAGCCGGTTTTTTTCACAAGTAAATATGATAATTTCTTTCAAAGTTTTTACTTCCCCATAGCTCTTAAAAGGATGTGAACTTTCGAAAGATTTGAAGAACTATTTCTTCGGTGTTTGAGAAGGTCTTACCTCAATTTTACTAGGTAAAGTTCGGGCATCGAGCTTAAACAAACCTACGACTATTTCTCCAATGTCTTCTTTTTGAATTTTCCAGGCATCACTATCGTCCACCTTGTGGTCGTTAAATCCCGTAGCTACAGAACCAGGCATAATGGTACTCACACGAATTCCTTCCTGCCTTAAATCCAACATCACAGCCTGGGTAAATCCGGTAACCCCAAATTTACTGGCATTGTAAGCAGACCCATTTGCAAAGAAATTTGTACCTGCCAAACTTGAAATCGTCAAGAAGAAACCTTTTGTTTCCTTCAAAGCATCTACAGAGGCTTTAATGCCATAGAAAACACCTGTTAAATTGGTATCAATGGTGTCCTGCCATTGCTCAACACTTAAGTCCTGAATGGGCGCAAAATGACCAACACCAGCATTGGCTACAAAATAGTCCAATTTACCCCATTCCTTAACAACTTTAGCTACTGCCGCTTTCTGCGCTTCAAAATCCTTTACATCCAACTCCAAAGCCATGATTTTCCCTTTGGATTTGTCTAATTTTTGAATTTTATCTGCGGCTTCCTGCGCTCTATCAAGGGACCTGCTTGTAATAGCTACATTCACCCCTTCCGCTACAAGAGCTTGAGCAATTCCAAATCCAATTCCAGTGTTTCCGCCCGTGATAAAGGCCGTTGTATTTTCTAAATTCATAACGTGATTTATTTTTATAAAAAAAAAGGCCAATGATATTCATTGGCCTTTGTAACAAAAAAATATTTTACTTGGTTTTCTCTTTTGCTTCTGCGATTAAATTTTTTCCTTTTGCTCTTGTTTCTTCAGCTACAGAGGCAATATTTTTGTTCATTTTATCCAATTTTTCGTTCATTCCTTTTACGATATGATCAAATTGTCCGTTAATTTCTTTCAAATAACCCTCACCTTTTTGAGAAAGTTTTTTGCGAGTTGTTTTTCCTTTTTCAGGCGCAATCAACAATCCAATTTGTACCCCTATTGCAACTCCTGCTAATGTCCCTAAAATTATTTTCGCTGATTTCATAATGTCTTTTTAATATTGGTTTAAATTTTAAAAGCTTAACATCTTTTGAAAGAATGTTATTGGGTAATACAATACAAGTTTTATACCAAAGTGGCGATTTATTTAAAAAAAACATTCTTTTAAATAAAAAAAACCAGTTTCACGATTTCTTTATCTCAAATACTTTGCCTGAAGCAAAATAAAGCCAATTTCCATCCCGATTACCATTCATTAACTTTAAATTAGCATACTATTATACCTCATACCTATTAATTGCATTCAAATATGAAAAAAGCTGCTATTTTGGCCTTCATCGGCTATTTGATAATATTATTAATTCCACTTGTAAGCTTTGGGCAGGAAGTAAAAATCCATAGCCACAATGATTACCTTCAAAAGGCTCCTTTTTGGGAAGCATATGCCAACGAAGCGGCATCCATAGAAGCAGATGTAATTCTTCAGAATGGCAATTTATATGTGGCACATGAGAAAGAGAGTATAAAAGAAGGCCATACGCTAAGCTCCCTATATTTAGACCCTATGCTAAAAGCCAAAAATCTTGGCATAGGAACACAAAAACCAATTATTCTTCTTGTTGACATTAAAACAGAGGCTTATTCCACATTAGAAAAAGTGGTTGAGACCATAAGTCCGTATGGTGCTCTTTGGGAAGATCAGGAAAATCCCTTTGTTAAAATTGTTATTTCCGGAAACCGACCAAAGGTAGAAGAATATGTTAAATACCCTTTTCCTATATTTTTTGACTATCAAAGTATAAAAGAGACTTCCAACCTACCATTGGAAAAAATTGAGCTTTTCAGTTTAAGCTTCAAAAATTTTTCACAGTGGAATGGAAAAGGTAGACTCGTAGACGAAGACATCGAAAAGATTAAGGCTGTTCTTAAACTTGTTCACGGTTTAGGAAAACCGTTCCGTTTTTGGGCTACGCCAGATAGCAAAACATCTTGGAAGGCTTTGAGTGAATTAGGAGTAGATTTCATCAATACCGATCACCCTTACGCGGCCAATGCCTATTTAAGCAATTTAAATGACCGCTATTATCAAACTCCAAACCTTAGCAAGATCTACAAACCAACCTTTGAAAAGGATGGAATCAAAGGCCCTGTAGACAATGTAATCCTTTTAATAGGTGATGGAAATGGACTGGCCCAAATATCCGCCGCCATGTATGGCAATGGCAATGAGTTAACCCTAACGCAGCTCAAAAATATTGGACTGCTCAAAACCCAATCTAAAGATGATTTCACTACAGATTCGGCTGCAGCAGGTACGGCTTTGGCTTCTGGAAGTAAAGTAAAGAACAGAAGTGTGGGAGCACTTCCTGATGGAAGTCCTGCAAAAAATTTACCGGAGGTATTAAGTAGCCATGGTTTTGTCACAGGCATAGTCACCACAGACAATTTGACGGGAGCTACCCCAGCAGCATTCTACGCACACAGAACAGAAAGGGACATGACCAAGGAAATTGCCAGTGACCTGTCCAAAAGCCCTTTGAATCTATTTATAGGAGCTGGAAGAAACGATTTCACAAAGTTTGAAAAGGATGAAACCTTAAATCTCAGGAAAGAAGGTTTTCATTTAACCAGTTCATTAGAAGAACTGGCAAAAAGCAATTCAGATAGAGCTGGATTTTTTGCTTCAGCAGACGAATTGCCTAAAGTTATGAATGGTAGAGAAGGTTACCTGAGTGAAGCTACCAAGGCCAGTCTTCAGTTTTTAGCGACCAAAAACAAGCCTTTTTTCCTTATGGTAGAAGGCGCTTTTATCGATTCAGGAGGACATATCAACGACAGCCAGACTGTAATAGAGGAAGGAATAGATTTTGATCAGGCCATAGCTGAAGCGCTCCGATTTGCTGACCAGAATGGGAGAACATTGGTAATTATCACAGCCGATCATGAAACAGGTGGAATCACTTTGCCTCAAGGAAATATAAAAGACCATAAGGTTGAGCTTGAATTCTCTACTGAAGACCATACCGCCATCATGGTACCCATTTTTGCCTATGGACCTCAATCTGATCTTTTTCGTGGGATCTATGAAAACTCAGATGTATTTAAAAAAATCAATGAGGTGTTAAGTCCCTATTTAAAGTAAAACTATGATTTCCCTTACGTTAAATATTACCTTTTGATGATTTAGCCTTATATTCCGCTATGATTTATAAAACTGGAAACTTGTTCTTTGCCAGAAAGGTAAAGCAGATATCTTTCATATTGTTATTTATTTTAATGTGTTCTCCAATCTCCCTTATGGCCCAGACATCCAAAGAAATTATCTACGTCGGTACCTATAGCCAAAACAATAGTGAAGGCATTTATGTATTGGAATTTGACAGAGAAAACCTGACCACCACTACTGTCCAAACGATCCATGACAAAGAAAGCCCTACCTTTTTGACCTTGCACCCTAACAAGAAATTTTTATATGCTGCCTATAGGGAAGGTAAAAATGCTAAGGATGAAGCAGGAACGGTAATCGCTTATTCCATTGCTCCAGATACAGGCAAGCTTACCAAAATCAATGAAGTGTCCTCTGTAGGTGCTAGCCCTTGCCATATTAGCGTAGACCCCACAGGGAATGTTGTGTTCCTGTCTCATTATAAGGGAGGCAATTTATCAACATTTAAAATCTTAGAAAATGGAGGGGTAAGTGAAGCGGCTTCTTTTATTCAGCATACGGGTAGAAGTGTTCATGCCAACCAGACAACCGCCCATATGCATGCCATGATTCCATCAAAAGATGGTCAATGGGTATATGCTTCGGATTTAGGAATTGATCAGATATTAAAATACAAGGTTAATAAGACCAATGGCACTGTTGACGAGAATCCTGTGATTTTTCAAACCTCACCAGGTGCAGGTCCCAGGCATTTTGTATTCCACCCTAGCCTTCCCTATGCTTATTCCTTAGAGGAATTGAGCAATACAGTAAGTGTTTACAGCTTGGATGAGACCAATGGCGACCTAAGCCCCATTGGTAGGATCAACATGCTAAATGACAAACTTCACAGTGATTACAATGCGGGAGCAGACATCCATTTCTCTAAAGATGCCCAATGGTTGTATGCAAGTAACCGAGGACAGGACAATCTAGTGGTCTACAAAGTAGACCAAAACACAGGCTTACTAGAAACACAAGGACATGTTCCGTCAGGTGGTAAACATCCAAGGAATTTCAAAGTAGATGAAAAAGGAGATTTTGTTTTTGTTGCCAATATGGAAACAGACAATCTAGCCATCTTTAATATAGACAGCACAACTGGAATGCTTAAAGCGACCGGTAAAAATATCGAAATTCCAAGACCAGTATTTATCGAACAATTGTTTATTGAGTAATGCGTTTTACTAATTTCCACAAGGCCATAAAAAAAGGCATTAATGGAAGTTTGCAAACCAAACGTTACTTATTAACCTCTTTTAATCCACAGGTTAAAATATAAAACCACTCCCTGCCTATAAGCGGGAAGTGGTTTTGTTCTTTATGCCATTTTACTGCAGGTTATCCAAAGACAAACGTGCTAACACTAACTTTTCATAAGGATTTTTTTCTCCTTTTTCATATAGGCAAAGAATTTCTCCATTGGGCAAAGCGGCCAAAGCCGAATAAGCGGAAGGGCCTTGGTTCAAAACCTTAGATGCAATCCAAGTTTTACCGCTATCCTTGCTTAGCTTGATGGTCATTTTTTCTCTTTTAGTGCTTGCCGGATTGGAAAATAAAACCAAATCTTCGGCCTTATCATCTGGCCAGGAATACCTTATAAAGGCTGCTTGGCAAACCGGCTCAATTAAAGAAGTTGCCTCCACTGGATCAGACCAAGAAACACCACCGTCATTGCTAACAGACAAAGCCCTCCTATTTTTACCAAAATAAGACCGCATGTTCATTAATAGTGTTCCTTTGCCATCTGCCATTTCAATCAGCTGACTTTCGTTCATCTTAGGCTTGATGGTTCCACCAAGTGCCCAAGTAGCTCCATGATCATCACTATAAATCACATGGGAACCGTATTCATAAGGCCCTCCCCTTACATTCCCCTTAGGATCGTCATAACTGTGATTGGCCGGAATCACCAAGCGACCTTTATTGGGACCATGCTTAATTTGTACCCCAACACCTGGCCCAGTAGCATACCAACCCCAAGATGGATCCTTGGTCGTTTTGGTAATGTCTGATGGTTCGGTCCAACTGTCACCATTATCAGTGGATTTCATTACAAATACCCTACGGGTGTCCTTGCTTTTCTTGGTAATTATGTCTCCTTCATGATCATCTCCTCTATTCCAAGTGAGTAATAAATGGATCTCTCCCGTAGTTTCATCCAACACAGGGTTAGGGTTTCCACACACCGTTTCTCCTTTGTCCCATATTACTTTCTGCTTGGACCAGGTAAGTCCCCCATCTGTTGACTTTTTCATTAAAACATCAATGTCTCCAGTGTCCGAACTTCCAGTTTTTCTCCCCTCAACAAATGCCAATACAGAGCCATCTGCAGCTACAATGAGTGAGGGAATTCGGTAAGTATGGTAACCTCCTTCTCCTGCAACAAATAAAACTTGCTCTGAAACAGGGTTTACTTGAACATTGTCTTTAGGGGAAGTAGCTTCCGTGAAAAAGAAAGAGATTAAATAGATTATAAAATTGATCATCGGGGGGATAATGGTTAATTGTTGATTGTTAATTGTTAATTGTGGTTTAAAGCATAATTACCTTGTTTTTTACTCTTCGAAATTGGCGGGATACCTGGTGATTTCCAAAAGATATGGCTTTTGCAAATAGGTATTGGCAGCTTCTTTTACCTGGTCGGCTCTTACGCCTAATACCCGATCCTCTGCGCCTAATACGGTATCTAATGGAAGATCGCCGTTAATGGCAGCATTTAATTGGCCATGCCAGAAGCCATTCCGTTTCATGTTTTCTTCAAGGGCAAGCCGCTTTGTCTCCCGAACTTTCTCCAAATCAGCTTCATCTGGCCCTTCTTCTTGTATTTTTTGTATTTGTTCCCAAACAGCAGCTTTTAATTTATCGACTGACTCAGGCCCACATGGAAATGAAATGGAAAAGTTAAATCGTTCTTCGGGAACCCTGCTTAAACTTCCTCTAGCCCCAACACCGTATACACCGCCGATTTCTTCCCTTAGGGTTTCAATTAATTTGATGGTAAGAATTTCACCAAGATAGGAAAGCTGCTGTGATTTTTTCAAATTGTAGGCTGTTTCACCGCTGAAATATAAAATCACCTGACTTTTATCATCCACTCCCACCTTAATGGTTTCTTTTCTATCCTGAGGAGGGGTCAAACCCAAATCAATAAAGTCTTCTTTTTCAGAAGGGTCCCCAGGCAAACTTCCTAAATATTGGGCTACCAAAGGAAGCATACTCTCCAAGTCAATATTGCCTGTAAATAGCAAGTTAAAGTCAGCAGCATTGGCAAACCTTTCCTCGTAAATTTTAAGGCTATGGTTCAAGTCTATGGAATCAAGTTGATCAGCCGTATAGATTCCTCTGCCACGTGGATTGCCATTGCTAATTATTTCATTGACTCGTTTATTGAACTGAAAATCAGGATTGACACTGGCACTCTCCAATTGGTTTTTTTGATTCGCTAAAAAGACCTCCCAAAGAGATTTGTCCATCCTAGGTGAAGTAAAATACAAGTGGATAAGTTGTAGGGCCATTTCAAAATCACCAGGCGTTGTAGCTCCTGAGATACTCTCTGAATAAGTGCTAATATTGGGCGTAACCTGAACATTTTTTCCCGCCAAGACTTTTTTTAATTGGGAGGGTGAAAAATCACCTATCCCCATGATATTAATAGCTGTACCTGCATAATTGGCACTATAATGATCCTCCATAGAGTATAGAGAAGTTCCTCCTTCGCTACTTGCAGTGAAAATAATTTCATCGTTTTTATAATCTGTAGGCTTAAAATACACCTTCATCCCATTGCTTAATGTCACAGTTGTCACATTCACTGCCTCATTGCGAGTAACATCCACTACCTTCCCTGGAGTTGGTTTAGCAAGCATCAACTCTTCTCTTAGCAAGTCCTCTTTATACGGAGTTGTTTGGATTGCACTAGCATTTTCCAAAACCGCCAAAAGTGCTTCTTCTTTTGGAAGTGTTTCTTTGTCCTTCTCTGGGGCAGTTACAATCAATACAATGTTTTCTTCCTTAATCAGTTCTTTGGCTATACCATTAACTTCTTCAAGGGTTATTTTTGGGATAATCTCCTGATAAAAACGATGTCTATTTTCCGGCCCATCAGCAAAACTACTGTTCAGGAAATGGGAAACATACCTACCCACCAGGGTTCTAGATTCTACCTTATCCATTTCCTTATAGGACTTTTCTGCACTGTTTAACAATGAGCGCTTCACTCTTTCTAGCTCTCCCTGTGTAAAACCATGCTGCACAACCCTTTGGTTTTCAGTAAGGAAAGACACCAAGCCATCAGTAAGTTTCCCAGGACCCACTACTCCTGATATGGTGAAAAAATCAAGCGGTTTCACCAAGTTACCATACCTGGCTCCAGCAAAAATAAAGGGAGCATCTGGTTTTTGCCTGATCTCATCCAATCTTTGGGTGATCATCCCACCAAACATAGTTCTAAGGATTCTACCTTTATAATCTTCGTAACTATTGGATGGTCTGGCCTCCTGCTTGTAATAAAGTTGCACCTGAATGCCAGGTGCTTCCTCATCCGTTATGATTTTTACAAAGTTTTCTTTGTGGGCAGGGACATTGTAATATTCTCGCTCAGGTGCATTGGTAGGATTTTCCAAATCTGAAAAATATTCTTTGATCATTTTCTCTACCTTATCAGGAGCCACATCCCCTACTGCCACCACCGCCATTAAGTCTGGCCGGTACCAATCCTGGTAAAACTGTCTGACCAGCGAATCTGCTGCATTCCTAATAATATCCATTTTACCTATGGGCATGCGTTCTGCATAGCGACTTTCATGAAGCAGTACAGGCAAGTAAGCATCTCTCAAGCGTTGGCTTACACCTTGTCCGGTTCTCCATTCCTCCACTACAATCCCCCGCTCCGCATCAATATCCTCAGCATTCAGCAGAAGTCCTCCTGCCCAATCACGCATCACTTGAAAACCATTGTTCAGCTTTTCTTCCTCATCTGTAGGAATTGGCAACATGTACACTGTCTCATCAAAACTTGTATAGGCATTAAGGTCACTCCCAAAGGCAACCCCTATTGATTGGAGGTAGCTAATTAGTTCATTTTTTTCAAAATGCTCAGATCCATTGAAAGCCATGTGTTCTACAAAATGCGCCAGCCCTAACTGATTCTCATTTTCCTGCATGGCCCCTGCTTTTAGGGCCAGGCGAAGTTCTAGCTTATTTTCAGGTTTTGGGTTGTATTGAATATAGTATTTCAGCCCATTTTCCAATTGCCCTGTGTGTACCTTATCATCCAGAGGTACCAATTCTTCAAGCTTATCCTGAGAATAACCTACCGAATGGATAAGGAACAATAATGACAAAACTAAAAAGCGCTTTAAAATTTTCATCTGTACTAATTATATTCTGTAAAGTATAACGCGAAATATGCAATAGACAATCTATTATCTAATGGGATAACATCCTAAAATCGATCAGGATATTTCATTGTATAATCCGGCTTTTAAATTCTTATAAATAAAGCAAAAATCACCTGAATATCCATAAAAACCTGTCGCCTTATAAAAAATCATTACTTACCTCATCAATTAATAGTTGGATAAATGTCCATTCCTGACGATATTTATTTTTCTAACTATCTCCATGTATTTAACTGAAAATATGATTTTTCGATTACTCCTCTTACCACTAACCCTTATTTGGCTATCCTCCTGCTCTACCTCCCCAATTTTAAATATTGAATTAAATGCGGATGGCATTGAGCGACAAAATTACCCTTTAGTAATCCCTATAGATGTGGATATTGAAGGCAACTATCAACTGGAAAATAAGGAGAATGAAAAAAGTTATCCTGCTCAGGTACTACCTAGCGGTGACTTGTTGGTTTTTATTGGCCATATGTCCGCTGAGACAAATGCTGTATTTGAATTGAAAGAATCGTCAGCTACAGAAAAAGGTAGTGTAAAAGTTAATCAAACATCCGAAGGTGTAGAGGTTTTATCAGATGACAAGCAAGTACTTTTTTACCAAACTGAAGTAGCCAATCCTCCCAATGGTTTGCCAGACTATTACAAGAGAAGTGGCATGATTCATCCCCTTTACAGTCCGACTGGGCAAATCCTAACCGATGCATTTCCAGCAGGACATACCCACCATCACGCAATTTTCAACGCTTGGGTAAATACAAAGTTCAAAGGTGAAAAAGTAGACTTCTGGAATCAACATTCCGAAACTGGTACGGTGGAACATGTAAGTTTGAATACCGCTGAGGCAGGAGCGAGTGCAGCAGTTATAGAAAGTCAATTGCGTCATCTAAGTCTTAAGGATGGGGAAGTTCTTGGAGAAAAATGGACAATTATGGTTTATCCAACAGAGGACTATTTTCTATTTGATTTATTTTCGGAACAAACCAATACCAGCACCGACACGCTATTCATATTGGAATACCATTATGGAGGAATGGGTTTCAGAGGAAGTAAAGAATGGAACAATGTAGACAGCATCAACTTTACCAATACTTGGAAAATTCTCACCTCTGAGGGCCATACGAATGAAAGTGCCAATCATACTCATGCATCTTGGGTAACTGCTTCTGGCCAAGTTGACAATAAAACTGCTGGTGTCACAGTATTTGGATTTCCTGACAATTTCAGGTATCCACAAGCTATCAGGGTTCACCCATCTATGCCTTATTGGGTATATGCCCCTATGGTGGGTGGGGAGTTCTATATTGCTCCAGGTGCCAGTTATAAGAGCAAATTCAGGTATTATATACCCAATGGAAAAGCCAATCAGGAGGTCATTGAAAATATCGATAAGAGTTTAAAATCTCCTGTTAAGGCTAAGTTGGTGAAGTAGTAAAGATCACCTAAAAATTTATCCCCTTTGTCGCAATAAACAGCAACAAAGGGGACGCATTAAAGACCTTTTAGGGTTACTCAATATTTGTCCAAAGGCTTTAGCAATAGGTTAAAAATGGACCGTATAACTCATTACTGGAAACATGGATAGCTGAGGAATTTCATCGATTTCTTTTTTCACATTATTGTAGAAATAATCAATCGTTGTATTGTTGTTGGTCAGGTTTTGAATATCCAACTTGAGCTCATGGCTTAGCTTTTGTTTATTTACACGGTAACTTACTGCTATATTAAGGTAGAATACGTCATTTGCCTTATTCCCCAGGTATTGACCTTCATTCTCCACTTGCTTTTCTTGTTTTATGGATTCTTCTAAATCAATAGAAGTATACCTTCTGCCCCCCAATAGGGTAACTCTTGAGTTTATTCCTATGGTTTTGTCATTGGCGTTTTTTCGCCCTACAGTAAATTCCTTTCCAAACAGAAAGTTACCTACATAATTCCCATTGTATCTGGAGTTTTTCCAGTCTCCATCTTTTGCTTTGTACTTCGAATCATAGAGAGATGTTGTAAGCAAGAAATAATATTTATTGCTAAAATACCGCTCCAAAGTTACTTCCAAACCAGTATTCTTTCCCTCCCCTTCATTCACCATGGCTTTATCCACAAAATAATCATCTTGATTGATTAACGAATAGAGACTCCCTACTTTGTCCTCTACTGGGATGTTATACAAATGCTGGTAGTAGGCTTCAACCTTTAAAAACAAGTTGCTATTCAATAGATTCTCATAGCCCAAGACATAGTGGGAAGCCTGCATCAACTCCAAATGTTTATTGGGCATAGCATAATTACCATTGGGCTGATACACCAGCGCATAATGATTTGGTAAAGATGCCATTTTACTATGTAAGCCAAAAGCGGCATTTATATTTTGTGTTTCATCCAATTGGTATTTCAAAGCCAACCTAGGTTCCAGATAAACCTTGTCATTTAAGCTACTTTTGGAAACATGCACCCCATTTACCGCAGTTAGCAATTCTGAAATCCTCCATTTCCAGCTGAAATAACCCTCACTAAAATCAGCAGCGCCTTTATTCTCCTGGCCTTTTAAATATTGGTTTTCAGGAATGCTGAAATAGGTATTTTCAAAATCAAAATTGCTATGTGCATACATTAGCCCTACTTGAAAATTGTGTTTGGAATTAATTTTATGGTGTAATGTGGACAATACCCGGGACGTTTGGTTGTTCAACCCAGCGTTATAAAATTCTTTTAATATTTCCTCTTCATAGGGCCTTTTTTCGATCAATTTACTTCCGTTAAAACCGTAAGAGACAATCGATTTTAAGTAGGTATTGCTACCCAAAGGGATAAAATGCTTGAGCCCTGTAACAGCCAATTGACTGTGTTGGGAACCATCTTCTAGGATGATTTCTTCGTCTTCCTCGTCCGTGGTGACAAAACCTATTTTACTTGCTCCCCCTAATCCAAACAAGGTGAAGATTCCGGCTTTTTCAGTTGGGAAATAGAACTTAAAACTTAAATCCTGATACCTAGGCACTCCACCAAAGTCCACTAAGCCGATATCATCCAACAAGGAAAGTGTGGAGTAACGGTAGTTTATCAAATAGCTGCTTTTGTTCTTTTTACTGATAGGGCCTTCTGCAGTAAAGTCCAAGCCCAAAACGCCTAATGAGAAACTATATTCCTGCTTTTCATCATTGCCTTTTCTGAGTTTCATGTCAAAAATACCTGATAATGCATTCCCGTATTGAGAGGCAAATGCACCTGAATAAAATTCTGAATTGGCCAGCATTTGGCTGTTCAGCGCATTGATAGGACCTCCTGTCAATCCCTCAATGGCAAAATGATTTGGGTTAGGGATTTCAATGTCTTCCAATCTCCACTGTATAAAACGAGGGTTATTTCCTCGCACGATGATGTCATTGTTACCAGATCCTTCATTGATTATCCCTGCAAAGGAAGACACAAGCCTTGCCGGATCACTAATCGCACCTGCATGCCGTTTTGATTCTTCAATGGAGAGTTGTTTGGTGGAACTTATCGCCATCTCATTGGTCGATTCCCCCCTTTTGTAAGCCCTTATTTCCACCTGATCCAATTGCTGAAAGGATTCCTTCATCTCTATGTTTAACACAGTCTCCTTACCGGATATTAGTAAAATATTTGGAACGGTTACCCTTTCATAGCCCAAACTAGAAACTGCCAGGGTAATGCGGCCTACCGCTACATTCTCAATTTTGAAATTTCCATCAATATCAGAGGTTACTCCAATTAATGGATTAGAATCGTCAATCGTGATATTAGCAAAAGGAATGGCACTTTTACTATCAGTATCCACAACTCTCCCCCTTATCGTTTGATTAGGGCTTTGAGCGTAAACTGCATTTACTATCAAAAAAGTGGCGAAGATAAACAGTCCAAATACTCCAGTTTTCATAAGATAAGTTTCTTTTGTTTATCTAATGACAACCGAATTCGTATTCCCCCTTAGTTATAATAAAAAAATAAAGAAAGTGAACAAAGCCCAAAGTCTGAGCTAAGCCATTTTCATAATGCTTTTACTATTGCAAAAATAGCATTCTCTTTGAATGGTGGTTATGTCTTAAAAGCAGGGTCCGATCTCACTAAATAAGCTTAGCTCAATCAAATTTCCTGAATAATCTCACCTTAATTAATCAGTTATTTTTTAGGTCTTTTGATGTGGCCAAGGCAATTACTCTACCTTCGCTACCCACTGCATTGTAAAAATGATAAACCACACCATCCCATTTTATCACCCAAGGCTTATGGGCATACTTTTCGTCAAAATCTTCTGAGGGAGCTATAAGGTCTTCCCCTTCCCAGTCGGTCCAGTTGATTAAATCGTAAGAACAGGCAAACCTTTCAAAAGCACCAGGTTTCCAAAAGGCCCCAAAATAAAACATGATATAAATATCATTGAACTTTGCAATTTGAGCGTCTCCACAAATGCCTTTGCCTCTTGTAATGACAGGGTCCTCACCAAAGCGTTTCCATGATAACATGTCATCAGAAACAGCCATTCCTATACTCTCATAGTTGGCGGTATCACCTTTGGCATTGTAATACATGACGAAAGGATGTCCCGTATGATTTTCATTGTCCCGAATCACCAGGCTTTTGTATATTGTTTTGTTTTCAAACCAACGAACATCCTCATCCTCTGGCGATAATAGAGGGCGATCATTTGTTTTCCATTCTTCTGTAGCTGTTAATGCTGTGGTATTTGCCATACCTATTTTCAGTGTTCCAGATTCATAACCAGTCGAATTACCTCCCAAATAGCTCATCCAGTATTGATTTTCAAACTTTTCCACACTATAATCTCCTCCCCATTCCGTATTGACAAGCGAAACATAGCCAGCTTTTTGATTAGCATCCCAGGTATTTTCTGTAAATGACATTATCTTCCCTTTTGACTCCCATTGTAGTAGATCCTTACTTTCTGCCAACCAAGTCTCATATCCCTGACCATCGAAAACAATATAGGTCATGTACCAAACTTCATCTTGTCGAAAGATGGTTGGTGAATCAATCATTTTACTTGTATCCGGATGCTGAAAAACCACACCATGTTTATATGGGGTTTTTACCTCTTCAAAAATTTGCTCCATAACCTCCTGAGAAACTTCTTTCTTAATGGTTATTTCTTTTTGATTACAACAGGATAAAGACAAAGTACTACCCACAAGGGCTACTGATAAAAATAGGTTTTTCATTCTTAATGATTTCTTTTTTTGATGTAATGGTTTTTGAAAGCAAAGGATATTGAGGGTACTAGATAAGACTTTCTTATACAAGTGTTCCTTTTTGAAGGGCTTATCCAATTCGGGTTCCGTTCTTGATGGCACTGTCCGGTTGAATTAAAGTTACTTCCTTATTTTCACCAAGCCCGCCTAGAATCAAACATTCACTCATGATATTTGCGATTTGCTTGGGTGGGAAATTTACTACAGCAATCACCTGTCGGCCAATTAAATCATTTGGTTTATATAGCTTTGTAATTTGGGCAGAAGTTTTCTTTAGACCATGTTCTCCAAAATCAATTGTTAATTTATAAGCAGGGTTTCTTGCTTCCTTGAACGTTTCCGCGGAGAGGATTGTACCTACTCTCATTTCAACCTTCATAAAGTCATCCCAAGTTAATTCTTCCATTTATTTGCCTCAATTAGTGTGGTCGTGAAACCAATAACGCTTGTACTGAACTATGCCAATCACTGATTTTTTGTGCATTTGATGGCCAATGACTTACTTTTCCACCAATTGTTTAACCAAAGGTATGTTTAATGCTTTCATTTCCTCTACCGCCAGACCAGCTATAGTAAAGGCTCCTAGTTGCGACAAATGGGTATTGTCCTCCTTTCCTTCTGGCCGGTGTGGGTAAATTCCAGATTCAAAAAATAAGTACAGTTGTTTTGATTTTTCCGGCCCCATACCTTCTACCAATTTCCTGCTTTTGGCCTCCATGTCTATAAAATACACACCTGTTTCATTGGCTACCTGCTTTACCCCTTTCAAATAATCCCCATGGGAATCTCTCAAAGTGCCATTCTCATTGAATAGCCTGCGGACTATAGAAGTACAAAGAATGGGAATACCCCCTTTTTCCTTGGTTTCATTTATAAATCTTTTAAGGTTATCTTGATAGGTATCAAAAGGCCCGGTAAATCTTGATGTATCCGATTTCTGGTCATTATGACCGAATTGTATGATCACGTAATCACCTTTCTGCACTCGGGTAATCACTTTTTCCCAAGATCCTTCGTCAATAAAACTTTTGGAGCTTCTTCCATTTTTTGCGTGGTTGTCTACAACGATGGCATCGGTGAAAAAATGATTTAAAACCTGTCCCCAACCATATTCAGGAAGGCTACGCTCAGGTTTGTTGGCCATGGTAGAATCTCCAATCATAAAGACATGGGTGGCGCGAAAATCTTCATTAGGTAAAGCCAACCAAAAAAGAGTAAGTATCAGGGAAATTATTTTCATTGGAATGATGGGTATGTCTATTAATTGTTATTTGCTAATCCATTAGGGATTTAGCAATTGTACAAGACTAATCAAAACACTGATTTGATAGCCTCCTTGTAAAGTTAAGATTTTTATAAAAACCGCTCGCCATTAAGGTATAAAGAATACCAAAATTCTGGAAGGATATTGGCCTTAAGTGCAAATTTGATCGAACTTGAAAGTTTGATACTAAAAAGTACTATATAGTTAAGAGAATATTGAATGGTTCAATTGATCGATGGATCCGCCCGGTTACTGTTATAATATAGCCCTATATAAAAGTCAATATCAATCAGGATCCCTCCAAATACAGGTTGATTTCCAAGTCAATTGTTTCTTCTACTTTTACAAGGCCGCCTAAGCGACTTGTGGCATCCAAGCCCAGTTCCTCAGTTGAAAGATGTAGGGTACCCTGTAATCTATCTTTCAATTTGTAAAAAGTTTCGCTTTCCAAAAAAAGTTCTTTCCCCGCCATTTGCAAATAAATGTCTCCAACAATGGTCTGTGAACCTCTTTGAAGATTATTTACGGAAACCAGACACAAAGGGTATTCTTCAGCCTTGAGGGTTTTCTTAAAATCGCTGTTCAATAAAAAATTTCCACAGCCAAACGCTGTAATTGGAATTTCAAAATCTAATGAAGTAATGCCCGTAGACTTGTTATCAAAAAGTAGCGTATCGCGCTTGCCTTGGTGTTCATAGCTACATTCAAAACTGCCAAAGGTAGTTTTTCCTTTCACAATGATTTCTGTTTGATTGATAATCAAGGCCTCTTTCTCATAAGACCCAAATAAGAAAAAACAACAGCCAAGCAAAAACGCGATACGCATAAGATTAAAAATTACTAATTAAAAACCAATTACTCCTTCAATCATGAATCCATTAAAAGAGCCTCCATTAAGGATATCTGTTGCAGCAAAATCTTGATAATTTTGATTAACATATTCCAATTTCGCTAGAATGTTTTTGGTAATAAACCAACCACCACCAACTTGAACACGAGAAATGTTTGGTTCCATTCCACTTACCATTTCACCACCAACCTTATTGTAACGGCCTGCCAAATAGTAATTGTCACTGGCGCCAAAACGGTAAACTGCGTCAACTCCTACTTGATTCCAGGTTCTGTCTTCGCTTTCATTGGACGCTTTACCTTTTGATTGCTCAAAGTTTCCAAAAAGCTCCAAACCACGATACGAAATAAATGGGTTCAACACAATTGCGGTTACATTGTCTCGCATACCGGGATTAAAGCGGCCTGTTCTAAAATCGGAAGAAGTAGAAGCCAATGTATTGGACATGACAAGGTAATAACGTGAACCTGATCTATCTCCTGCCCACAGGGTGTTATTTACAGAACCTGAAGTTGTATAAACTGATCCTGTCAACCTTAGGCGTAGTTCATTGTCTAAGGTTTTATCATAGCCTAGTTTTCCGATAAAAGATGGCTTTCTTTTGTCCGGATTGGTAACTCCACCTTGAATTTCCCCCCCAGTCATGGATGCTACAGCAATAAAACCGTTGTTTTGATAAATAACTTCAGCACCAATTTCCGTAGCGAAGGCATCCATTATATAGTTTCCAACAAATGGATTATAAAATGCATTGCCATTGTCAGATCTTCTAAAATGGGAATCACCATAATTTACCTCCATATGTCCCACCTTGATGGTCACTTTTTCCATGATTTTATCAAAAGCTGTACTATTAAGGAAAGCAAGTTTATCAAACTGCAAGTACCCACCTTTTACCCAGGTTTCAGGGTGGTGTCTAGAGGATAGGTAAGTAATCAAATTCAACCTAATCCCATCAGCCAAAGCAACATCTATATTTAGGTTAGCAGTAGCCAAGTTGAACCCAGAACCTATGTCCATCAATTGGTTTACATTGACTCCATTGCCGTCCATAACAGGGCTAGCCGAGTTTTCATGACTTATGGACTGAAATTGCTGGGTAAATGCCCCACCTATTCTCACTTTTAACCCATCAAAGGCTACAGTATCAGCTTTACCTGATTCAAACACGTTGATTCCTCTTTGATCATAAGGTCTCCAAAACTGCAAGTCTCTTTGCTGTGCAAGACTGCTTAAAGAAAATAAGATCGCTCCGGTAAGGAATAAAATACTCTTTTTCATGATAGCAAAAATTAAAATATTAATTAATTGGATTTAGTTTCATTTTTACGCTGATTGTCATCTCATCACCTGTTTTAATGGTTCCAAAAACAGCGGTGGGAGGATCAACTTTAAAATCTGTTAATTTCACATCCGCAGAACCTGTAAGTGAAATCCCCTCACCTTCCCGTGAAAATTGAACCATAAAAGGAACTGTTTGTGTTTCACCGGCTATTTGTAGTCTTCCAGAAACCTTCCAATCGCTGCCTCCATCCTGGTGGGCTTCCAGCATTTTAAAAGTGATTTCAGGATGATCTGCTTCCTTCAAAGCATTGTAGGCATTTTTGTCCATTGGCCCCTTTCCACTTTTGAGGGATTTAACCGGCATGATAATCTCAACCGATTGAATAGCTGTTACTTTTCCTGCAGAAAGTCTGATCGAAGCTTTTCCGCTAGCCTCTTCTGAAACCATGTCCCAATCATGGATTGTAGAAGTACCTGAGACCTTCATTTCAGGCTTTGGTGCTACTGCATATGTCTGCTGAGCAAACACTTGAACACCATGAACAGTGATAAGCACAAGAAGGAAAAACAGGGTCAATTTTAAATGTTTGTACATAACGTTTTGGTTTAGCTTAATTTGAAAATACCCGTTCAAAACTGTGCTATTGGCTTGTTTTGATAGGTCAAAGGTAAACAATACCAGCAGGGCTAATCATGACTAAAATCATCTTCTTATATGATATAATTTGTCAATCAAACCTTGAAAAATTGATTAACATCTACTCTGCTCAGCCTAAATTTTGATTTAGAACATTTCTGATCTTACACTGCAAATAATTGAGCTGAAAGGTGTAAAGTTTCTAAACTACAGTGTAGGAATTAGATAGATTGCTACGGATATAATAGTGGGCTTTGACCCAGATGAGCAATCAAGAATTTTTATTTATCAGAACGATAAATAAAAGCTGCCCGTAAAAATTAATTAAGAAATCCATTTTTAAGAATAAAGGAAAATTGTAATTAAACCCGGCTTAAGTAATGCCCAAGCTATTACTTGAAGAAACCGGTTTGGCATCAGGAAATGCTAATAGCATCAACTAAACACATCCTAATTAGGACTTTCCTAGGTTATTTAATTTGTATAATCCTTTCCTCCACGTTGGTGGTTCCTTCAGCATGAACTTCTTTCGTTTCTATACTATAAGTTGTCCAGCCTGTAGCGGCATGGATGCGAGATGCCGTCCAGGTTTTATTGGTTAATGCTGGAAAGTTTTCTCTTGCAGGCAATTTCCCTTTCAGACCAGTCAGTGTTTCCAAGAAATCGTAAGTAGCATTAGTCAATTGCTCAGAATTAACCTCCTGGAACATTCTAATTATTGAGGATCCCGATTCCTCGTCGATTTCATCTAAAACAACCTCCACTTCGGTATCAAAAGGAGCTCCTCCGAAATTGTTCATCAGTTGCATTTGTCCATTGATTTCTTCATTGAGCGTATATGCTCCACCATGATAAGTGTAAAACTGAAGAGCATCCTTAATGGCATTACCTTCTATGGCTGCTTTACTCTTATACGCCCCCATAAACTGAGCCATGGTTTGATCAAAATTAGGGAAATGACCAAATTCCACTTGAATAAGACCCATTGCCTTTTCCATATAACTCCCGACCTCTTCCCAATTAATCACTTCTTGTATTGCACCAAATTCATCCGTTTTGATAATTACCGGTAAATCTTCCGATATTTTTGAAAGCTTTTGGAGGAGTTCATTGTCCGTTTCAATTTCATAGTTTTTATAGAACCATTCAATTAGGTAACTATCAGCGGTAGAATCTTTAATGGTGATATCAACCTCGTACTTGATAAAATTTCGAGCAGAGGTATCCCCATCTATAATTTTGTATTTTTCAAGTGATACTTCATAGGATTGGGTATCATCGATGCTCCAATAGCCAATCACTTGTACTGTTGAGTCGGCCATGTTTATTTGCGCATTGGCAGTAAAGGATAGGAGCAACATTAATAGCAAAAAAATTGTCTTATTCATAAAAGTATTATTGTCTAGCAATCGTTTAACAACAACCATCACTGCCTATTTATTTAAGCTGCTCTGAGCTTTATTTCTTGTCTCCTCCAATTTCTTACGCATCCTTTCCAAAACACCAACATGGTCTTTATTCCCTACTAAATTAAGGTTCTCTTCAGGATCAGTAGAATGATCGTACAGTTCTTCATTGTTCCCCAATGCAAGGTCTCCCCACCTGGTATACCTCCATTTGTCCGTCCGCAAACTGGCCCCATCATTGTAAATGGTGTAGGCAATGTTTTCTTCCATATCCTTACTTTCACCTTTTAACTGTGGCAGCAAACTTGTTCCCTGAAGGATAGTTGGTTTCTCTGATGATAATCCGGTAAGATCCACCAGTGTAGGATAAATGTCCAGCAATTCCGTTATACTTTCAGAACTGCCTCCGTATGCTTTTTCATATTCCTTGCCAGGAACAGAAAAGATGACAGGAACCCTAATGCTTCCCTCCCATAGACTGGACTTTGACCAACAATCATGTTCACCCAGATTGTAACCATGATCGGACATAAAAATTACTATCGTTTCTTTTCTCAAGTCCAACCTACCAAGGGCATCCAGCAATCTTCCCACTTGTTCATCCATAAACTGAACACTGGCCATATAGGCACTAATGGTTTTACGCTGCTGAAGCTCATCCATTCCCCAAATCCTTTCATTTTGTCTTTTCAAAGCCTGCAGCGGAACGTTGTCCCCAATATTTACTTTTGGCAAAACCACCTCATTAACTGGATAAGGAGTGAAATTTCTTTCAGGTGCAATCAATGGTACATGTGGCCTAACAAACCCCACTGCCAAGAAAAACGGTGCATCCTTTTTAACCCTTTGTTTATTGGTCCCTCCAGCAGGGATTTTTCCAGCGCGATTCTCTAAAACGGCTATGGCTTGGCTGGCTGCTAAATAATCAGTCTGTGTTCCCTCTAGACTATCAGGAATCACCATTTGGGCAAAATTTGATCCATAATGATGGTTTTTAGGGGAAAGTAGTTCCAATTTTCCTTGGCTTAATGTTTCCGGACCTAGCACATTGTAGGCATAATCCCAGGAATCTGGATCATCCCCACCAGCAGCACCTCTTTCTATACCTCCTGGCACTCCCATGTGAAAAATCTTTGAAATTCTGGCGGTGTAATACCCCCTTTCTCTAAAAAATCCTGCCATCGATGGATGATTGGCCAGGGATGGTGTTTCCTTCCTATAACTACCCAATTGATCATTGTTTCCCAATACACCATTACTTTCCGGATAGAGACCACTCATTATTGAAGCCCTGGAGGGCCCACAAAGTGGAAACTGACTGTAAACCTTGGTAAATTTCACTCCTTCAGAAGCAAGTCTGTCAAGATGGGGAGTATGTTTATCAGTATCCATATAGGGTCCAATATTGGTGTTAAGATCATCCGAAATGATGACCAAAATATTGGGTTGCTGGGCAATTAAACTGCATGGAATAATGCTCAAAAAGAAAAAAATAGCCATTCCGACCCCCACAGTCATGTTACTTTTATGGATGTTTTTTAAAATATTCTTAATGGTTGTCATTTATTAGGGTTTAACTCGGATTATTTAATAAAAATGATTATTGCCTATTTCGGGTATAATATTCAATCCAGAAAAATCACTTTGATACCTATTCAAAAATAAAAGTAGATTTTTTAGTCTAAAATACCAATTGAAATTTCTCACCATCTAGCTAAGTAAATCCCGAACCAAATTTGAAGATCAATTTTTCTTGACAAAAAACAAGCTATTCCCTGTTGTTAACATTAGCTAAATAGGTGTTTAACCCGAAATATGCAATAGACATTCTATTACATAATCCGGGTTTAATAGGTATATATTCAAAAAAAAAGCAACTCCAAATTGGAACTGCTTTTTGATTTTGATTTCTTAATTAACATCCCACCACAAATAGGTAGCGCCATCATCCCCACCAATGGCTTGTCCTGCTGCGGATCGATTAGTACCGTTAAGGGTTTGTTCATTGACAGGATAAATAACTCTTTTAGGGATAACCAAGTTGCTCACCCCTTCAATAAGCGGAGGTTGCAGATTTGGTGCATCCAATCTTCTCCATGCCAACCATGCATCATAACCTCTATTGTATAGGGATATCCATTTCTGATTTCCTATTTTTTGACGCCAATCTCCTGTTGCTGTTGAATAATTAACCTCAGACTGGGCAAGATAGTCGGCTATTTCGTCGGCTGTTCCACCCCAGTAACTTATAGAAGCAGTGACCCCATTGTTATAATGTTCTTCAGCTGTTCCTCCCACATTAAAGCCTCTTTCAACTGCTTCAGCTAAAAGAAATTCCACTTCTGAATAATCCATTAGCAAGGCCTCGAAGGTCGGGTCAGTGATTATTGAATTGATGGTTGAAAAATCAGAATATGAATTTGAAAATCCATACTTTCCACCCTTAAACTCCCCATCTACCTGAGTAAAATAAAAAGATCTTCTGGGATCGTTCAATTCATTCATTGCATCAACTAAAGTATTGGCTGCAACATAATCTTGTCTGGAAGTAAATAAAGAGTTAATCTCTTCAGAAACGGGATTGTTATTTGGTGGTGCATTAAGATAAGGGAATGCTCCATTGTCCATATTGCTAGTAAAAACATTTGGCGCAGCGGCTTCCACCAGACTTTGTGCAGGTCCTGGACTAACATCAGCAATAACCATCCCCAGTTTTAATTTAAGGGAGTTGCCAAATTTTATCCAATTTTCCATGTTTCCCTTATACAAGATGTCCCCATCCTCAAACCCACTGTAATCTGTCTTGATCCGATTGAGTGCTGCATCGAGACGGGTAAGAATATCATTGTATATGGTAGCTGCATCATCGTAAGAAGGCAGAGAATTGTCTGAATCCAATGCCTGTGAGTAAGGAACATTTCCAAAAGTATTCACCAGCACCGACCAAGCATACACCTCCATTATTTCTATCTGTGCCAATTGGTTATTTTTCTTGTTTTCTTCAGCCAATTCATCAGCTTCTATCAGCCTCTTAGATTCCTTTAAATCTGCCAACACATCCCTATATAGGGCCTGCCACACATTCTGAGGAATAAGGCGGGTGGTCATATTGTACCTAGGCTCATCTAAATATTGAGTTGTGGTCCAATGTTGCACATAAAATCTATAATTATTGACATTAACATCAGGAGTAGTAATAACATCCGTAAGTTCTTTAACGGCACCTGTAAAAAGCGTCTCAGGCGGAACATTGGTTGCCCGCTTTTGATCTACATTAAAATCATCCAAATTATCTACACATGATGTCATCAACATCGCTGCGAACAAACTTATAAATATCTTTTTCATCTTATCTGGTTTAGAAATTTAACCGTACATTAAAACCATAATTTTTTAAAGCAGGGTAAGCACCTCCCTGATAACCTCTTCCTGCATTACCGGAACTCAAACCTTCTTCCGGATCGGAAAACTCCATGTTTTTATGTATTATCCATAAGTTACGGCCTATCAGTTGCAAATCTACACTTTGAAAGACACCCATTCTCTGAATCAATGAGGCTGGAAGGGAGTAACTTAATGAAACCTCTCTCAACTTCACAAAACTTCCATCGAAAGTATAAAGGGATCGAGGTGTCTCTCCATAATTATTGGCCGCATAGCCAAAGGGAGTAACACCATCCCCATCGAGGTTTTCTGCATAGATGTCATTCGGTGTTCCATCTTCTTTAACTCCTGGCAATAAAACACCTCCCCCATCTTCCACAGGAAGTCTTGATGGGAATCCTTTCTGATTTACGGCGGCTGTTACAGGATAAAGTCCTGTTCCTTCACCATAATACTGATCTAATGAAAAGATATCCCCACCACTTCGAATATCAATTAAAAATCCTAGTGAGAAATTTTTATAAGAAAGTGAGTTATTTATTCCTCCAATCCAATCTGGGTTAGGGTCTCCAATTATTTCGTCAGAATTGTCTGAAGTCAAATAATACCCATCTTCATTTACTGTTCTTTGCCCATTGGTGTAAATAAAATCTTTTCCTCGGATAATCCCGTAAGGCTGTCCAACAGCGGCATTGACAGACACTCCTCCTTGAAAAGAAGCAATTGGCACATTTAAAACCTTGTTTTCGCCCTCTCCAAATAAACTGATTACTTCATTTCTATTGCGAGCAAAATTAACGTTCATTGTCCATGAAAAATTCTGTGTTTGTATAGGTGTTACAAAGGCTGACACCTCAATACCTTGGTTTTGAACTTCACCAGCATTGACAAACCTTTTTGTATAACCACTAGCTGCTGAGGTATTTACTGGCAAAATCTGATTGATTGTATTTGACTTGTACCAAGTCACATCAAAACCAAAAAGGCTACTGAAAAAATCAGCTTCAACTCCTGCCTCTAAGCTTTTTTGTCTTTCTGGCAGTAGAGAATTGTTATTCCTAGTATGGGGTAAAGAAAATATAGGAATAGATCCGTATCCGGTCTGTGAATCATACACGTCGTACAAACTCAAAGCTGGAGCATCATTACCTACCTCAGCATAATTGGCCCTTACTTTTGCATGAGTCAACCAGTCAAGTTCTAACAAATTAGAAAAAACCAAATTGGCTGCAGCAGCAGGATAGAAATACGTATTGTTATCCTTCGGCAAGGTAGTGGATTTATCTTGGCGTGCAGAAATCTCTACAAAAAGTGTTTCTTTATATCCAAAATTGGCATTGGCAAAAACACCATCAACACCAATCTGCTCAGATTCTTCAAATGGAGGTTGAATAGGATTTCGAGAATTGGATAATCCATACAATCCCGGAACAACCAATCCACCATTTGTACTGGCTCTTATAGAACTCATTCTGCTCCTACGTATGTTGGAACCTACTAAACCTGTAAAACTTAAATCTTCGGAAATGTCCTTATTGAAATTCAGCAATAAGTCAAAGTTTGACTCATTGAAATCTCTATTAAACCTGGTGTATTGACTTACATCTGCACTCCCAATGGCTACTCGCTCTTCCTGAAGGTCTGAGGTAGAGTTGAAGGATGCACGGCCCATAACACTGAACCAATCCGTAACCTTATAATTGACGGCAGCATATCCATAGTAGTTATCTCTGCTATCATTTGAATAGTTTTGGTACCTTGACCAGTATAGATTGTCTGAATATATCGGCCCGGTGTTATCACTATTCCAGTTCCAGGTAATGTTCTGTTCATTTCTCCAATAAGCTTCTTCTTGTTGCCTAATGTCAACATTAGTTTGCCACCATTGTCTAAACTGTTGGTTTGGATTCCTACCATTGTATCCGGTTCCGTACCTTCCCATACCTACTGTTCGTGAATAGTTTCCGGAAGCAGAAACAGTCAACCGATCTGTAGCATCATATGAAGCGTTAAAAGTAAATTGATCCTTATCTATGGAACTGTTAGGTAAATTACCCTTTGTGTCATTCCGAGTATAACCTAAACTAAATGTAGCATCGCTTCCACCTCCACTTAACATGATACTCTGATTCGAATTCAGACCTGTTTCGTAAAATGTACTTGGATCATTTTCAGCTGCAACCCAAGGAGTCATTTTTCCATAATTTGGAGAAAAAGGATCAATGGCATCCCACTGGTAAACCATAATACTCGGGTCAAATGCTGGACCGTAAGAGGCATCATCCTGAAACCTAACAACTGGACCTACACCGCTCCCAAGGTCTTTAGAAGTTCTGAAAGCATTAATATAACCGGCACCATAATCTTTTTGATACCTTACAAAAGTGCTTTTATCAATTTTACTCCATACAACACCGGTATTTACGGTAATATCCATGCTGTTTTCCTTGCCTTTTTTGGTGGTAATCATAATTACACCATTGGCAGCACGCGATCCATACAAAGCTGTGGCTGCAGCTCCTTTTAATACGTTAATCGACTCTATATTATCTGGATTTAAATCCGCAGCAGCATTCCCAAAATCAGTACCTACACGACCTTCTTGCTGATTTCCAAAACTCTCATTCGCTTGGTAAGCCCTGGTACTGGTATTGTTATTGGCGTTACTAATGGGCACTCCATCTATGACAAACAAAGCTTGATTATTTCCCGTGATTGAGGAATAGCCACGCATGATCACATTAGTAGAACCACCCATTGTATTATTACTCCTAATGTCAAGTCCCGCTACTTTTCCAGATAAGGAATTTACAAAATCAGGGCTTCTGGTTCTTGTAATCAGATCTCCATCAACCTCCTGTGCAGAATAGGCCAACTCATTTCTGTTTCTTTCTACACCTAAAGCAGTTATTACTACTTCAGAGAGTTCATTAACATCTTGAAGCAAAACCACATTGACTGTATTTCGGTTTCCAACATTTATTTCTTGGGTTTCAAATCCCACAAAACTGAAAACCAAAACATTAGATCCTTCTGGTACACTTAGAGAATAATTACCATCAATATCTGTAATTGACCCCAGCATTGTTCCTTTAACCAGAACATTCACTCCCGGAATGCCATCCGGTTCTTCATCGGAAGTTACTCTTCCCGACACCATCCTACTTTGCGCAACCAAAGAAAATATTGTACCGAATACCAGTACAAAGCACAGTAAAATATTCTTCATAATTTTATCATTTAAATTATAAATAGTTAATAAATACTAATATGAATTACCAAATTTCAATAAAAAATAAATCATCAATAAATAGCAACAAAAACAGTTCCATAAATCATTTTTTTACTGTTTTACTAAAATAAATTTGAAAATTCTGCGCTATCTTTTTTTATAGCAAAAAAAGTTATTGTTTTTTTTGATTAAAGAGAGATCTGAACGAAAGCTGTTAGGTTTCCTTTCGATTAACATTTAAGCTGAAATATTGTTTAATTTAATCTAAAAAGAGTTTAAAAATTTTTACAGTTTAATTTATTAAAAATCAGCATTTTAAACTCTTAATTAGACTTTATCACAATGCTACCGATTCTATATAAACTTAATCATTAAAACTCAATCGGCACAATAAATAAAGGTATAATTATCTTATAATCATATGAATGCAAACTAATATATATCAACATAAGGGTATTTAGTGCTCAAGCTCCAAAAAATAAGACTCCTTGTAACTAAAGTCCTTTATGGCTGATATTATAAGTTTGGTAAAGGAGGATTTGAATCGATCCATAATGGCTTGGTATCTCGAAAAAAGTTCAATTGAGGAACAATACATAACAAAGTGAAATTCAAAGTAAAAAATACCAATAAAGTGACTGACTTTTAATTATTTACATTAAACCCCAAATGATATAACACCTATATTTGAAAATTCATTGAAATTTTCAAATATAGAAAAATCAGCGTTTTTTTTTCCATCAAACCTTAATTTCCCAATTCTTATAATTCAAATAAAAAATATATAAATACTATTTATATTAAAATGGTTGTTTCTTACCCTCACATCTAAAAAAGAAAGCCATTTTGCTTTATCTGAAAAGGAAAAGGCATTATTGAACATGTTTGTCAACCTTATACCCAGGACCTTTAACCATTCTACCTGGTAAAGCACCTGTATGTACCCCATTATTGAGCACTTGGGTACCATTAACAAAAACGTGAACCATCCCAGTTGAATATTGCATGGGTTTATCAAAGGTGGCATGATCTTGAATTTCTTTCGGATCAAATATTGCCAAATCAGCATAAAAGCCTTCTTTCAATGCTCCACGCTTTTTAATTTTCAAATTCGTAGCAGGTAGAGTTGTGAGTTTGTATATGGCTTCCTCCAGAGAAATCACCTTTTCTTCACGAACATATTTACCAAGAAGTCGTGAGAAATTCCCGAATGCCCTAGGATGAGAACTCGACCTTAGAAATACTCCCTCTGGAGCATAAGAAGCTGCATCAGATCCAAAGCTCATGTAGGGAAGTTGAATTTGTTTTTTCACATTTTCCTCAGACATCAAGAAATATACAGTCCCAACTCTACTACCATCCTGGATAACCAAGTCCATGGCCGTTTCTACAGGAGACGTGTTCCTCATAGCTGCCACTTCAGCTAGCGATTTACCTGTCAGGTATTTTAAGGAATCGTTTTTAAAACCTATCAGGAGCATGTCGTCATATGATGCTACCCCCATCATCAAACTCTCCCAATCATTCGTCGGTGTCACCATTTCTTCCTTTAATTGGGCTCTAATTATTGGATCTTGTAATCGTTCGGCCCATTTGTCATAGCCACCTTCTTGAACCCAAGGCGGCATGGAAGCATCTAAGCCGGTGGCTCCGGCAGCATAAGTATACATATTTGTGGTTATAGAAAGGCCCGCATTTCTAGCGGAGTCTATTTTTGAAACCACCGCATCAAATTTGTTCCAATTGTTTTTCCCGGCCATTTTCAGGTGATACACCTCAGCTCTGATATTTGCCTCATCAGCGATACGAATCAACTCATCTAAACTTTCCAACAGTTGATTTCCCTCACTTCGCAAATGAGAAATGTACATTCCATCGTATTCGGAAGCAACTTTACAAAGCGCTATTAACTCCTCTGTAGTGGAATAAAATGCCGGGGCATAAATCAGAGAAGAGCCAACGCCCAACGCTCCTTCTTCCATGGCTTCTTTTACCAAGCGCTTCATGGTTTCCATTTCATTATTATTAGGGGCACGGTTTTCGTATCCTACCGTGTGAATCCTAAGGGTTGTAGCTCCTACGAATGAGGCCACGTTGGGAGCAACCCCTTTTCTAACGATAAAATCCAGGTATTCACTTAAGTAGTCCAAGAGATTGGGTATTTGATATCACCCTGACTTTCCTGCTCTTCCCTTTTCATTTCCTCATTCAATGGACCCATCGAACTCCCTTCTCCAAACACTTCCAAGGTCACCCCTTGTCTAATATCACTTTGTGATTTACCATCTTCAATAAGGGCATCTACAGCCCAACTTAGCATATTAATAAAACCAGGAGCAACAACTAAGCCTGATGCATCAATTTCTATTTTGCCCTTTGCTGCTGCTAAATCACCAATTGCTGAAATAGTGTCTCCTCTAATGCCTACATCTCCAATAAAGGATGGTTGCCCTGATCCATCCACTATCTGACCATTTTTGATTAGCACATCGAAAGACTCAGTGTCGGAAGATGTACAGCCATTTAAAATAATGGTAATTAATAAAATCGAAAGAAGTGGTTTCATATTCTTGCGTTTAAATAACTAATACTTAAGGCCAATTACTGCTCCTAAATATAAGAAAAAAATAAGCCTTAGCCTGTCCTGATTTTTCCTCAAGGGAATTGATTCCATAATAAAATAATAGTCCAATTGCCTATTTTAGAATAAGGCAAACACGTTTTTCAGCCTTTAGTTACCAATATAAACCATTAAAGTTCAACCCTTCCTATAAACTTGAACACTTTTGCCTTATCTTCTGCCCGGACGATAGGTTTCTTCAGCCTTTTTTTCCACATCCTCCCGGTAATAGGCGACCTCTTTAAAGGTCCCATAGGCATACATTTCCGCCTGATCGTCAAAATGTAGAGATTTCGGATTTGCATTTTGACCTCCAGCCAGTAAACTTTTTGCCCTTACCTTATCTCCAAATTCAACTGCTGCAACAAAGCTGTTGCCAGAAGATCCATAAAGCTTTTTGGTGTTTTCCTTTGCTTTGGCACCAAATGAAGCCAATGCTCCCCAACGACCAGAAGCCAATCCTATTGGAAGGCTTGGTTTATTGTCATCATAAGGCAAATCAATGGCTCCACTCAAGCGCTGAAAACGGTTAACATCTCCCCAGGGGATGTTCCAGGTTCCAAAGTCTTCTTCAAGCTGAACAATGGCAGCTTCCATGGCAGCTATAACTTCGCTAGCATCATATTTCAGGGTTTTACCATTCTCTTGATTAAAGGGAATCAAGGCATCTGAGTTTCCAATGTTTCTGTTAAAGGACATGCCGAAAAAATGAGCCAAGGTCATGGCTACAGACTCCTCTCCGGTCTGGTAGTCCCAATCCCTAAAAACGGCAATGGCCGCTGTTAAATTATCACTTGGGTTTTCCTCCCTTTCATAAGCCTTCAGGAGGATAGGGATCAATCGCTCAAAAGCAGGCAAATAAGGGTCATATCCCAAGGTTATCAATTCCTCCAAGGTTACATTCTCAACCTCCGAAAGCAAATTCACGGCATGAATTCCTCGATAGTTTTCGGCATCTGGCGCCATGTAATAGGGATAATCTTCTTTTTTGGGGCTGTAAGGGCCTGCTGCCGTAAAAGGCGTTGAATTGCAGTTTTGAATCCAGCCGGACTCAGGGTTCAGCACAACAATGCTTTCGTCTACTTCATGCAAACCTTGCCAGTCGGTAGCGGGATCGCTGCCATCAACAGGCCTGGAAAAATTAAAGGATGGGTCTCTTTTAGGGATGAAATTTCCATGGAAATAGGCAATATTCCCAGAGGCATCTGCAAAAACAGTATTGTTGGATGAATTGGTTCGAATGTCCATTATTTGCCTGAAAGCAGTGTAATCGTCTAATTTGGTTCGGGTAAAACTTTGAATCAAGGCATTGACAGGATCCCAGTTGATTTTTGTGGCTACCCACTTGTCATCCAATTGATGCGTGATTGGACCATGATGGGTTCTGTACATGGTAAATGTTTTTTCCTGTAAACCTGCTGGGCTTGTGAATTTCAAGGTCAGTGGGATTTCTTCTACAGCCCTCCATTCGTCTCCATAGGCATACTCCATACCATCTCCGACTTCTCGCACCTCTTCCATATACTCATCCATAAAATCCAGATGGGTAGAAGTATGCATCCAGCCAGTTTTTTCATTGAAACCCTGATAGACAAAAAACTGACCCCAAGTAACAGCACCATAAGCATTCAGCCCTTCTTCACTGACCACATGAATTTCAGGACGAAAATAGAAAGAAGTATGCGGATTGATCAGCAGAAGTGCATTTCCCGAAGCACTCAATTCAGGAGCAATGGCTATTCCATTCGATCCTTTAGGTTCATCATAGGGATCGGGATAAACCAAGCCATCCCCAAATTCCGAATAAGCAAGTCCTTTTTGCTCCTCGTAAAAGCTCCGAATCCGTTCAGTAGAAATTCTTTCAATATCTCCACCTATAGATCCCTCACTAAAATACATGGGAAACCAAGGCTCGTAATGGGTCAATACTTTGGGTTTTACTTCCGGGTGGCTGTATAAATAATAGTTAACCCCATCTGCAAATCCGTCACATAGCAATTGCAACCAACGTGGAGCTGCCTCATAAGCAGCCTTTGCTTCTGCTTCAGTCATGTACAAGTTCGCTCTAAGATCGCTGTACAAGGCCTCCTCACCATCCAATTCAGCAAGCCGCCCTGTTGCCCATATATAGTTCCTTTCCACCCGTCGAAAATCATCTTCGCACTGGGCATAAAGCATCCCGAAAACCGCATCCGCATCTGTTTTGGCATAAATATGGGGGATCCCATAATCATCCCTGATTAGGATCACTTGTTCTGCACGTTTTTCCCAGCGGCGCAACTCATTGTTTACTGGATCCTTACATGCCCAAACAAAAAGTAACATAAAAGGAATTAAATAATGGTTTTTCATGCTTGGTGGTTTGTTTGTGAAGAAAATCTCAGGTAGCTCATACTTGACTTATAAAATATGGCTACTCGATAGGCATTGCATGTATACTTAATATTAATCAAAATTGCGCTTTGATACAAAAGTTTTAACCATAAGCTGAACGGATTTGATTTGTTGACTGGCTCAATATAAACCATTTATAATTACCTAAAAATTAAAGAATGCCTTATCAATGCTCAAAGCAGGTATAACCCTGATAAGCTTAAATGCTATGAAAATAAAAGAAACATTGAAGTAAATAGAGGAAAACCTACCACACATAAACACAAATCGAGACAGTACAAAAATAATCTTTAAAGCTAATTTAAGGTAGTTTTGAAAAAATAGTTATACTTAAATTCTAATTAAACCCCAAATATGCAATAGACATTCTATTACGTGCTGAAATCGCTTTAAAATCAGCCACTTCGTTGCTGTTTTCAATTTCACCATAGCGGTGCTATGCTAAAATATCCAAACAGTCTGATTTTCTTTCGATTGCAACACTTCCCGTAAACACGGGACAGGCTATCACAAATCCTATTACATAATACGGGTTTAATGTTTTTCTATTGGTTGTGGAGCTGAGCCAAAGGCTAACTAGCATAACAAAATCTCATTTCAAATTACACGCTTAACGAACTATTTACTCCTTCTTACTTGTATATTCCTCCAATAGAAATCATTATTTCAATCAACTGTATTTAGGTGAAACTTATCAATTTTAAATAGATTGACGATGGTGGTCATATTTATTCTGAAAATAAGGAAAAGTATGAAAATTGACTCTGAAACTACTTTAAATTTAGTTCTGCGATAATTCTTCTCATTTCAATCTTATTTTAAATATGAATACCTATTGTATTACTCATTATTAAAACATTATTTTTTTCCTTTTGAATTAATGGTTTATTATAAACCGAATTCAGTATACATGTTCTTATTATTAGTAACTTATATGGGGCATCGATTATACTAATATAAAACCAGGGAAATAAAACAAAATTCTATTCCATTGTAAACCGAGTTTCTACATTTGTACCCTTATGATTAGTGCTATTATATGTAAAAACAAATTTGTTGGTTTTTAATTCTCCAACATGAATCTCAACAGTACCATTAAGCTTTATAATAGTAGTAGTACTGAAAACCCATGTACCAGATTGGGGTAATCCTGAGATTCCAGGTGTATTAAAGCTAAACTTCCCATCAGATTTGAACGAAATTGTAAAACCAGAATGCTCAATAGCTATATCATTGGAAGTAACGGATACAACTTCCCAATTTTTCACCAATAATTCTTCTTTTGATGGTTCTACCTTGGGTGGTTTAGTCTCTTCTCCATCATCTCCTCCACAGGATACTATGAGAAATAAGAAAGAAGTGAGTAGCAAAGTTCTATATATCTTCATAAAAACTTATTTTTTATATATCCTAATCCTTTCGAACAACCCTAATGCTTCCAATTGAACGACATAAACTCCTCTCGGTATTTGACTAAAGTCAATATAATAATTACTTGAAGGACCAATTGGCCTGGAGATAGTTTTAATTATTACTCCGTTTGCATTAAAGATTGTAATCCGATCCAATTGAATTGTTCTTGCAAAATCAAGCTGTCCAATATTTTGTACAGGATTAGGGTAAAAGCGTATTTGGGTGTTTCGAAGCTCTGGTGAAGACGTTATAACGAGGCTTTCTGAAATGGCCGTACAGCCAGAGCCTCCAGTTACCATCACTTCGTAGGCCCCGGGTGCAGTGATCTCTAATGTAGGATCAGTTGCCCCTTCTATCCATTCACCATTTTTAAGCCATTGATTATTTTCATTGCTACTTGATTGAAGAAATAATTGGGTAGAGATCCCATCTGTCCCATCAATGGTAATGGTAGGTATTTCTGGTTGATCACCTTGAGCAATTATATTGCCCACAAGTGAGACTTCACAACCATTGGCATCTTTTATGGCTATGGAATATTCTCCTTCTTCCAAGTTTTCAAAAATAGCCGCATCCTGGTATCCCTCCTGAGCGGAAAGTTTATATAAGTATGGAGCAGTACCACCTGAAACTTCTAAGCTCAACTTTCCTGTAGCATCCCCTGCACATACCAGGTGAACGACCTCTTTGATATTGGCAGTCATTTCAGAGGGAGAACCAATTGTAAAGGATTGCTTGACCACATAATCTAGATCTGATGTAGCCCTCACGGATAGTGAATAGTCTCCAGCAGCAAGGCCGGTTAAAAGACTTTCATTTACAAAGTCCCCGTTATCAATACTGTATTCCAATTCACTTCCTTCAAATATTACATCTACCTCTACTTGTCCATCATTCCCTCCATAGCAACTCACTGGCTTGGTTTCAATTTTATTAATCTGAATAGGGTTTGCCTTAAAAGCTTCTGAAATAGAACTACATGAGCCTGTTTCGCCTACCCTCACTTGATAAGACCCAGACTCTACTATTTTTAGTTTTTGCGCTGTTGCACCTGAAATCTCTATGCCATCTTTCAACCACTGGTTGTTTTCTTCACTACTGGAGTTTAGAAACAACCCATCTGAAGTACTGGATTTTACAATAACTGGAATTTCCGGTTTTTCCGCCTGAGCCACCAATGTTACATCGGTATTAATTTCACAGCCATTTGCATCTCTAATATTGACGATGTATTTACCTGGAAGAATGCCTGAGAAATCATTCCCCGTCTTATAATCATTCTGAGTGGATAACTTGTACTCCATTGGAGCAGTTCCTCCAGATACCAAGACTGAAAAGCTTCCTTCTGATAGCCCTGTACATGAGGGTTGTGAAAGGTTCTCAATATTTGCAGACAAGGCATCCGGAGAGGTGATAGAAAAAGTCTCTTCCAGTACATTTGATATATTTTCCGTACTTCTAATAAACAAAGTATACTCACCAGCAGCCAGGTTTTCAAATATATTCTCAGATTGGAAATTTTCACCATCTATACTGTATTCCAAATCTCCATTTTGGGTAGATGCAGTAACAGATACAGTACCATTATCCCCACCAAAGCATGATGTCTCCGTAGTTTTTACTTCACTGAGGGTAAGGCCTACCCCTTTCTCAAAAACAAATTCCTCCGTATAGCGCATGCTACTTTGGCCTTTGTCATTGATTGCTGTAACCAAAATTTTATAGCTTTTACCTTCTTCTAAGCCTGTAGCATTTGCCAGAAACTCATTCGACTCTAGCTGAACCTCTGGTGAAGGTTCAAAATCATCAAAAGTATAGGTATCACTTTTAAATTCCTCCCCAATAAATTGGTATTTTAAAGCTAAAATATTAACTATCTCATTGTTAGCAATGTAAAACGCATTCTTTTTAACGGGAGTCCAATTTCCATAATTATCCTTCGCCCTTACAAAAAGCACATGTAAACCGGAATTCAAGCTTCCAACATCTAAAAGATATTCTTCTTCCCCTGAATTCAGATTGATTATTGTCCCTTTATCAAAATCTTTATATACATCAATAAAATATTCCAAAGCTACCATCTCCTTCACCACAGGAGTTATATGTTTATAAAAAACAGAACGTGTCAACTGAGACCAAACACCCTGCTTACTCTTCACTCTGGAAAAAAGCACATTAAGCCCATCAGGAAGTTCAGAAATATCAATTTCCAGACTGGCTTCTCCTTGATTTAAGGTGAAATTTTTTCCCTTACCAAAATCAACATAGTCATTGAAAAAGTATTCTCCCTGACTGACCTGTTGAGAATGAAGGCTAAATACAACCAACCAACTGCAAATAATCGTAAAATAGATGCGAAGCTTCATGATTTAATTTTTTAGTTGGCTCTTACCTTAATGGTAATTGGCAACTTGCCGTCAGCATTCCCAAAGCCAGAAGTACTGAAATCATAAATGGTTGGAATATCCGGAAGCCCGGATAATTTGTAGGGCTTGGGACCCCCAAATGGGCCTATATCAATGCCATCTTTCCCCTTGCCGTCAGCCGGCCCTCCTTCTCTTATTTGGAATTTACCATCAGAGGAATGGTCTCCTGTAATAAAAACATCTGCTTCTACTACATTGATTTGGTTATTATTACCATCGCTAAATGGAGCAATTGCGGAAATGTTATGACTGATATTACTCCCTTCTTCAGGCATCAAATAATCGGATAATTTCGTACCTAAAAATACATTGTTATGGATCTGTAGGTTGGCATTTTCTCCAACGGTAAAAATCGATCCCTTAAACACATTATTTGTAATGGTTCCTGAGCTTTTATCTAAAATAGAGAAATTACCAACTACAATATTGTTTGAAAAAATAAAATTTTGCGGTGGGTCAACCTTTCCAACATACAGAAAACCTCCATCTATACTAAAATAATTTCTTGTTATTACTATGTTTTCAATATTATTTTCATAAACTTCTATCGCCCGACGAAAAAAGCAATTTCCTATTTCTATATTCTTAACGTTAATAATAACACCAGATGAAGAAGTTTGATTAAATTTTAAACCATAAATTTTTGAACCCGAAGATCCATTTGATAAAGTTATCCTCCCTACTGTAGTATCAAACTTGTTTGAAGAGATCCCTAAATTTTCATTCGTAAAATATCCTTGACCTATTAGAGTTAGTCTCTTCTCAATGTTCAAATCTCCATAGGGAATATTAGATCCTTCTATATATATCGTATCCCCAGAAACAGAATTTTTATACGCGTCTTCCAAATTTGGATATAGATTCTCTCCCGGAATGGATTCTTCCATATTATTAACACGAATAATTTTAGAATAAGAAAAAGACTGGAAACCAATCAACAAAATCAGTAGTAATATATTTCGTTTCATAGGAAGATGGTTTAATAGTATCTGAAATACAAATTAATACATTCATAAATCTATATTAATAAATTTAGATTTACAAATAAATTTTCTTAAACATAATTTTTATACTGGAATTTTAACTCTTTTTTTAAAAAAGAATTTAAAAACATTTAAATAAAAGCTATATCAGAGTAATTAAACATTGGGTATTTTTAAGACTTCACCAAATCGACTCTACAAAAAAGAAAAACTAAACTTTAGACAAACAACATACTATAATGTTTCTATTACCTACAAAATTTACTTCTCCATAATTTTACAGGAACACATTATTGCATAATCTAAATAAGAATTTCTATTGTGTTATGGCATTAATTCGTTTATCCATAAAAAACTTTTAAAAGGCCTATTAACAAATAAGCCATAGTCTTACTTATTTGTTAATTTGGACCGAAAACAGTATAAAATCTTTACATACACCTGAATAAAAAATAAGGTAAGCTTGAAAATCAAAGAAAAAATTTCCACCATTTTTATAAAGATTTGGAAAGGTTTGGTAAATTACTATTTCATAAATAAAATCTAAATTCAGAGATTCTATACTTAATCATTTCACCACTCCCATGGATAAAAACACCAATTCCCGCCGAAAATTTATCAAGACAGCCGCATTGACTTCTGGTTTTTCATCCTTGGGTGCAGTGGCTGTAAATAGCAAACCTCTTCAGGTTTCAAATGAACAAAATAAACTTCCTAGAGAGGTATGGGTTTCGGGAATTTCTCAGGAAGGAATATTTGTAGATACAGCAGAAGAGATGGTTGATCGGATATTTGCATTGATGGAGAAAGTATTAGTGTACCAACCCGATATTATTTGCCTACCAGAGGTTTTTCACACTGGAAATGTTGCCAAAAATTATAGCCTCTCAGAGAAATTGGCCCTATCCAATGCCATTGTAAATAATATGGCTTCTTTTGCCAAAAAGAACAATTGCTACGTGGTCGTTGCAGTTAACACAGAGGAGAGCGGAAAGGTATACAATTCAGCCGTTTTATTGGACAGAGAGGGTTCTCGAGTTGGAGAGTACCGAAAGATTCACTTGACTGAAAATGAAATTAATAACGGGCTTACTCCAGGGCCGCTTAATCCTCCGGTATTCCAAACGGATTTCGGGAAAGTAGGCATACAAATCTGCTTTGATGTGATGTGGGAAGATGGTTGGCAAAGACTGAAAGACAAGGAAGCTGAATTGGTTTTTTGGCCATCCGCCTATGGAGGTGGTCAAAGCCTTCAGGCAAAAGCCTTACAACACCGGTATATCCTTGCCACAAGCACAAGAAAAGGTAGCGCCAAACTTTGGGACATCACTGGCAATGAATTGGCACAGACAGGATTCTGGGAAAAAAACTGGTATTGCGCCCCTGTGAATTTAGAAAAAGCATTTTTACATACATGGCCTTTTGTGCGCCATTTTGACCAAATCAAGAAAAAGTACGGAAGAAAAATTCGGATAACCAATTTTCATGAAGAAGAGTGGTCGGTAATTGAGAGTCTTTCCCCAGAAATCGTCGTTGCGGATATCCTGAAAGAATTTGATCTAAAAACCTATGATCAACATAGACTGGATGCTGAAATGGCCCAAATAAAAGCCCGGAATTCATAGAAATAAATGAAGGTTAACAAATCTAAATAGCGGGATAAGGGCTATTAAAAACCTATTCTTTCATTATTTAACTCTGAGTATAAATATATGGAATATTCTAAAATTATCATTAATATTCAAGTCAAGCCTGAATACCGGAGCCAAATTCAGGTATCGAGATTAAAATCTAACCTTCCCATACACTGATCTGTTAATTATCTCCCATATAAGGACTACCATTAGATTTTACTAGGGCCTCCATTAGTTCTGATTTGCTGTAATCACCTATTCTAAGCTCTGGATTGTGTATTAGTTTTATAGATTTGTATTTAACAAGCTGTGATGGGCCAGCATGTACTTGTAAGGCTATAAATCCTTCTAGTTCTCCATCGGGTTCCTGGTAAGCGACAGATAGGGTACCATTGATGGCAGTCCAGATATTATTACCAACGGCCAGAATTTCATAAGTATTCCAATCGTTCTTTTTAACAGCTTCTTCACCTTTTCCTTCCCAATGTAATTTTTGCCTACCACTTTCATGGTATAACCTTCCCCACACGCCTTCACCTATATCAGCCTGATAGCCTAAAGCTTCTTCTCCCATTTTTTGAGACCGAAATTGAATGCCGGCATTGGTGGTATTTGGCACCATTTTCACCTGAACTTTCAAATAAAAATCCTTTACTTTTTCTTTGTGCCAAATGAATTGATTGTGTATAATTGAATCTTTACCTTCTCCGCCAACAATAGCCCCATCTGATACTGACCAATAACTCATATCTGCTGAACTCCAATTGTTAAGGTCTTGTCCATTGAATAAGATAACTTCCTCCTGTGGGCTTTTTTGGCTACAAGCACTCAATAAAAACAAACTAAACACAAATACTATTAGTCCAATGTATTGTAGGGAAAATTTTATCATAATTATTAATTAGTTAAACGCATTTTTTCCTGAATGAAAAGCCAGCCCATACTTCTAAAAGTAGGCTATCATCGTAAAAGATGAGATTTTCAATCTGAAGATACATTAAAATCACCAAAATACTGTCAATTGGCTACCAAACGTAACCAAAGTCAATTTTAAATTCCGTGGATCAATAAAAATGACCATAAAAGTCTAATTAAGGTATAATCCCCAAATATAGCTACTATCCATTTTTGGGAAGGGTAAAATAAAATCTGATAAGCCTGACCAAAAAAACAATTTTAGCATTTTCAAAACGAATACAATATTGGCTAGGTCAACAAAAAGCAACAATAGCAAGACCATCTTTTAGAAAAGCCATGAAAAACAATTATTCTGTGATTATGGATAAATATTAATAGATAAACTTATAGACACTATTTTACACAATAATTTATTAGGCATTCCGAACGAAAACTAATCACAACTAAATTAGACGGTTTGGGTTGATTTATTTATCTTCGTACCCCATCCACCAAAAACCTTTCACTATGCGATTGTTATGTATTGGAATTGCCTTTGCCTTTTTCTTCAGCTCTTGCAGTAAGAATACCGAAAAAGAAATTGAATTCTCAGATCAGCTTAGCTTTTTCCTAGATACCGTTTATGTAGATCCCGGAGATGAAATTCTTTATTTACAAGACAAGCTGTTCCTTTCGGACCTTTCTGCAGACAAGAGTTACCTCATCAATTTTAACCGTAAAGATGTAATAGCAGAACGTATCAACCTAGATGAATTAAAACTTGAAAAGTTGATCCCCTTTGAAAAGGAAGGACCAAACGACACGCCTGCTTATTTTTCAAGGTTCAGCCTAAACCATGAGGAACAGTTACTGATATGGTCGTATCAATTTTATTCTATTTTTGATCAAAATGCTAAAAAAGTAAAAGACCTTGAACTTGAAAAAATAGCTGCAGATTATCTGGCTGGTTCAGATTTCTATCCAAGTATGTTGTTTGAGGATCTTAAGCAACCTGGTAGGCTATTGGGTGTGTTTATATCATGGAAAGACAGGACCTATTTTATTTTAGACTTTGATCTGAATGGCAAGAAATTTAAAAAAACTGACTTGCCGGAGATGGATAAACTTCAGGAATACAATACAGATATTGTAATGGATGGGCAGGCCATGGGAAGCTATGGAGTGGCCGTACATACCATAGCTAAAAATGGTAATATAATACTTACGAACAATTCTTTTAATGAGGCGGTAATTTATGATACAAACAAAGACAGTACCTATGTAAAAAGCTGGGATACTCCACTTTTAGGAAGTAGAAAAAATTATACCCCTCCGAAACAGGTCGAATATTCTTCGGGTCAAAGAGAAGAAGTAGTTAGAGAGTCAATGAAGGAATTTAATTATGGAAATTTGGTTTGGGATGAAGCCCAAAATCGATTTTATCGATTCTCCATTAAGCAACAATTCGGTGAAGATAAGGACGAATATGGCCAATACATTGCCACCGGAACGGATGTTTACCTGAATATTTTTGATGAAAACATGAATATACTGGCCGAATCCTTGGTACCTCAACTGGATGCTCCACCAAAAAAGCACTTTGTCAAAGATGGAAAGATCTGGATATTTGAAAACATAGATGATGAAATGGCCTTTGTTCAGTTAACCATAGAGTAGAAGCCTAACGCATGATACAGAAATTGACTGATCGGAGTCGAGTTCAGCGGATTAAGTTGGTCATGGGGGATGGTATTGCAAATTAAAATAATCAGGACCTACGGCATTGTTCCTTGTCCAAAACTTCTTAAATTATAAGTTAATGACAGCATAAAAAACTGTTGAAGGACTTGAGTTCGCTCATTCTCAATATAGACATCTGTAACATTTCTATTAATGCTTGTATTTTGATTGAGTAGGTCAAATACCGTTACCTTCAATTCAAACTTTTGATTAGGTGGAAACCTATACCCTAAATCCGCATTCATCAACCAAACGGATTGGTCAAATTCCTCACCCAATCCGGTATACCATTGATTATTGACATTGGTACTTACAAAAAACCCCCAAGCAAAATTCCAATATAAATCCAGTCGTGTACTTTGGGTATAGTAATTATTGTTCTGGTTTTCTTGCAAACTACTTCTAACAATATTGTAATTCCCTCTTGTTGAAATATTGAAATCTATATCTTCCCCCAGATTGCTACTTATTCCAACCCCGGGACCTATCCCTAGGTTTTTATTGTAATTGGTTTGTCCATTAATCAAACCAGGTTGGTTGCTATAGTTTACCCTACCGCTCAGCTCGAGGTTACTTTTCATAAAATTGAGTGGAAATCCGAAGGAAAAATAACTCCTTAAGTCCCAGTATTTATCTAAATTTTCGGGTCTACTTAATTGGCCACCTTGCCTCAGCAAAACATCCCCTTGAATGAGTGTATCTTGTGATGCGATATAAGTTGCATTTCCCAAATAGTTTGAACGCACTGACCCGCCCATATACATAAAGAAGGATTTAGAAGTTTCAGGGTCAACATTTCTAATCCTGGTATACAATCTATGTTCATATTCTTGCTCCAAATCAGGATTTCCAATTGATATTTGAATAGGGTTACTGTTGTCGATTACATCTTGCAATTGGCTTACAGATGGTGCATCGGTGTCTCCCCTATAATACAGTCTTATATTCGTATTTTCATTCAAATCATACATAAAGACCATTCTAGGGACAAAATTCTTAAAGGTGCGATTGGTGTTTTGGAATCCCGGAAACAGGCGATCACTATCTAATATTGAAACTTGATAGTCAAACGATGAATAGATTCTGATTTTATCCTTGTTGTAACTGTATCCTAAACCTACTTCATGTTGTAAATAGGAGTTTTCGAATTTATTGGTCAAGGTGGAATCTACCTCAAATAACTGGGATTCCATTTCTCTTTGGGATACCTCCCGATTGGTTGTACCAAGGTCATTTCCTAGTTCGTATTCCAACCTAAGTTGGGAATTCTCACCTATTGGTTCCGTGTATTCAATTTCAAACTCATAGTTAAATGAATTGGCATTATTTAAAGAGTTCTGTATAAGACTATCTGTATTAGAAGTTTGAAAATCACGATTTACAGAAACCAATCTAGCGTCACTTTGAGATTCATTTAACCGAGTATCAAATTGAGCCGATAAAGTTCTCCCTTTTTTATTGAATTTATAACGATAAATAAAATCACTTAAAAAACTAAAAGATTCATTTTTAGAATTGGTATTGTTTTGTGTCTCATTAATTGGAGTGTTTGAATTGAATAGGTTTTCAGCACTTAACCTACTTATAGATGTCCCTTTTTCATACCTTAACCTAGGCCGCCAAATGATGGCGTGCTTTTCTGATATATCATAATCCAGCCTTAGGTCTAACCGGTGGTTTTGATTATAGTTTTCATCATTTCTTCCTTCATCGTATAATTGGAGACTATCGCTGGATAAAATATATTCCCGAGAGGAATTTCGGTTTAAATAATTAGTGCTCTCATTAAAAAAGTAACTCCCTGTTAATTTCGCCTTCCCTTCATCAAATTTATCAGTAAAATTAATTCCTATCGCATTGGTATTGGTAACACCAGGTCTTTCACCTGTCGTTAAAGGATTACTTTCGCCTCTCCTACGCCCTCCACCTCTTTGTTCTCCACTTCCGAAAGCACCTGTAAGATCGTCCGCAGAAAAGTTTTGCTGATTGATATTATTGCTTAGTCCCAAAAAGGTAAGTCGCTGTGCCCCATTAAAGAAATTAACACTACCACCAACCAAATAATTGTCATCCGTTCCATATCCGGCAAACATCCTTCCGAATTCGCCGCCTCGTTTTTCTTTCTTGGTGATAATATTGATGGTTTTGATTGTTTCTCCGTCGTCAAAGCCTGTTAATTGTGCCTGAACGCTAATTTGATCTAAAAACTCGATTCTATCTATTATTTCTACAGGTAGGTTTTGCATGGCCATGGCAGGGTCATCTCCGAAGAAAGGTTCACCATCCACCAAAACTTGGCCTACCGTTTCTCCCTGCACCTCTATGGTGTTTCCTCGCATGACCACACCAGGCATTTTACGAATCAATTCACCGGCACTTGCCTGTGACCTGGTCTTAAATGCACTAGCGTTAAGGGACAAGGTATCCCCTTTCATCTCACCAGTCATGGTAGCTGCTTCTACCTCATAAGTCTCCAATAAACTACCTTCTTCAACCATCTCAAATGTCCCTAAATCACTACCTGACGGAGTAGCTATTTCCTTTTCAAAAGCTTCAAATCCAATAAAGCTGATAGTCAATATAAAGGATGGTAACTTAGGTTTGGCAAATTGAAATTGGCCTTTTTCATCAGTGAAAGTATTGGCTAAAGTGTCCCCTGCTGAATTTTTCACGAAAACATAAGCACCAGGTAATGTTTCACTCGTCTCTTTATTCTCCACTATCCCCCTAAGGATACTTTGTGATTTTAAATTCCCATGTACGAAGAAAAGAATAAAAATAAATAATACAATTTTATTCATAATAACTTAGAATTAGTTGTAATAATCTAAATTTAAATCTAAAGGCTAGTATACAAATATATAAAAATCAACAAAATTTTTAGTTAATTTTATATAAATGAAATTGTAATTGATTAAACGGAAAATGATCCTTTTAAGGTTAAAATTTCCCTTAATATCAATAGTTAATTTTGAATTTTAAAGAACACACCATTCCAAACCATCGTTTAAATGAAGCGGAATTAAACCCTAGTTTCAGAATAATTATCGTTTATCAATCGGAAATAGAATTGCAAATTCCATTGGATAAAACATGTAATTGCAAAACACACCTAAAAGGAGATTGGAAACATTAGCAGTAAAGTAACGATGCCTAATCGGAGATCGGAACCGATGAAAAAAAGAAACGGTGGCTGAGTGGAGTCGAAGCCTTAGTTTCCATATGCTGATTGATTAACTATAAATATTGAATTACAATTTATCTCAAGTAAAGGACTTTCGCTTTCAGAAAGGGAACCAAACAAGAGGAAAGGATAATTTAACAACAAAAAAACACTGTATATACAATTACCTCATAAATACCAGCACAAAAACAAACGTGTTATTTCAATTTCTTTGTATTTATGTAAAATTGTCCTTTAATTCCATATTGATTTACATTGACACCAGCATCTATGCAAAGAAGGGATTTGATTAAAAAGCTAGCGCTTTTGCCATTAATGGGAAACCTGGGATTTAAGGAAACACAATTGCCTCCAAATCTGAATAAAGCTCAAAAAAATCGTTTAATCATCGATACCCACGTAGAAACCTGGAATTTTGATGAGCGATTCCCCTTTAAGCATCCTGAAAATCCCAACTTAAAAGTATCTATAGAGGCACCTATAGAAAATCAGATCAAACAAATGGCGGACTTCGGGCTTCGCTATGGTGTATTGATCAATCCACGTTACTATGGATGGGACAATTCCTATATGGCCAACTGCCTAAAAACCTATCCAAACCATTTTGTAGCGCATGGTTTACTTAATCCCGAAGATCCTAAAATTGTAGAAAATTTAAAATATTGGGTAAAGGAACATGGGTTTCAGGGAATGCGGTTTAGTCCCATTTATGACCCAAAATCAACATGGCTGAATTCACCTGAACATTATCCATTATGGAAAGAAGCAGAAAAGTTGGGTGTGGTGTTCAATTATTACATTCTCCCCCATCAAATGCCAATGTTGGAAGACATGGCGGAAAGATTTCCTGGGGTAAAAATCGTAGTTGATCATGCTGGAAAACCAGACTTGAAAGCTGCGAACTGTTGGGAAGAGTTTAGGAAGATGTTCGCATTGAAACGTTTCCCTCAGGTTTGGATAAGTAATTCTGAACCCTATGAAATGTCTGAAATCAAAAAGTACCCTTATAAGGATACCTTACCCTTTTACAAGGCCATCTATGAAGGATTCGGTCCAGAGCAACTTATTTGGGGCACAGGCTATCCCTTTCCACGTTGGGAATTGCCTATGGACCAGGAATTGGAATTTGTAGACAAATACTGCTTATTTTATACGGAACATGACAAAGACTTATTAATGGGAAAAAATGCACTTAAAATCTGGAAATTCCCAAATAAGGCTTGATGCAACTCAAAGCGATAGTATACACTTAATGTCCTTCAATCTTTCTGGTTTCAGATTAAACCGGATTTTCTGGCAGCGGTATGATGCTTGATTTACTTCTTCATTTGGGAAACTTCTTGTATTCTAAACACTAAGTGATTTTAGCGGCCTGTGCCAACCTTGCTTATAAGCTCTCATCTTTCAACCAGTGACTGACCCGAGCTTAAGTCAGTAGAATCAATGCCCTAGTCCACCGATATGAATAATTTACTTTTTGTAATGGAATTCCAAATGATAGAAAGGTGTAATTGCGAATTACGCCTAGATTAGGGTAAAACCCTCCGTAATTGCAGTTATTAATTATTGCCAATAAATTAAACCCGATATACGCAATAGACAATCTATTACGTGCTGAAATCGCTTCAAAATCAGCCACTTCGTTGCTGTTTTCAATTTCACCATAGCGGTGCTATGCTAAAATATCCAAACAACTTGATTGTCTCGTCCTGAAAATGGTTGACACTTTTGTTTTTCAAATATAGTAAGTGTTTTAATTTCTAAGAAGTTTCATTTAACTTACAGTACCACGATAAAGCGGAGGCAAGCTCTGCTGAGGAGCAACTTGCCAAGGAATAGT
>NZ_JBSXOH010000041.1:0-69342 GCF_056859355.1 Cyclobacterium sp. L-R | reverse complement strand
GGCCGTTCCTATTCCGGTTTCAGGAATGGAAATTGTAACACCAGGAATGGGTTCACCGTTTTCATCCGTCACTGTGCCTTGTACAGTCACATCTGCCATACTTGCTAAACTACTGAATACTGTTTTTTAGTTGTAGTTTTTGCTATCATTAGGATTTATTTTACGAACACTAAATTTCAAATGATTAACAAATTAATCCCATTTTAAAAACCTAAATCCAAAGTAATGAAGCAACCTTTATTAAATCATGTGAAACCCTTGATTCGATTGTTTTCAATTGCTATAATAATTCAAGTTATTAGCTTGGATTATATACATGCAGAAAACAATACGGGGAAAGAAAAAAGCTTTGAAAAAGCTATCAACTCGTACTTATTATCAATGGATATTAAGATCCGTTCTGAAAGGAAAAGCAGCAGTAATTTAGCAAGTATGGCAGATGTGACTGTACAAGGCACAGTGACGGATGAAAACGGTGAACCCATTCCTGGTGTTACAATTTCCATTCCTGAAACCGGAATAGGAACGGCCACCGACCTTAGTGGAAAATATTCAATTACCGTTCCAGAAGGTTCAACACTTATTTTTTCTTTTATAGGGTTTGAATCCCAGCGAATTGTAGTCAAAAACCAAACTAAGATTGATGTAACCCTACTAGAAGATGTAGCTTCATTGGAAGAAGTTGTGGTCGTGGGCTATGGATCTGTCAATAGAGAAAACCTCACAAGTGCGGTCAGCTCATTGGATGAAAAGGATTTTGTAGCTGGCACTGTATCTCCTTTAATGGCCATTCAGGGAAAAGTTCCTGGATTAAGTATTCAGTCCACCAATGGTGCTGATCCCAATGCAGGTATTTCCATTCAATTGCGTGGTGTAAACTCAGTGAATGCATCTCAGGGGCCGCTAATCGTAATAGATGGGGTTCCGGGTGGCAATATCAACTCAGTAGTAAAGGAGGATATTGCCTCAATTGAAGTATTGCGTGACGCCTCTGGAGCGGCTATCTATGGTACTAGGGCCTCCGGAGGTGTAATTTTAATTACCACTAAATCTGCTAAAGCCGGGGAATTAACAGTTAGTTATACAGGTGAATTATTTGTGGAAGGAGTACGTCGTTATAATGAGCCATTGGGAAGAGATCGCTTCCTTGAAGAAGGCTTAGGTAATGATCTTGGACACAATACCGATTGGTTTGATGAAGTAACCAATAACAACCCAATGAGCTATAGAAATGTATTAAGCTTTAGTGGTGGTGTAGAAAACGCTAGAATCCGTGCTACCATAAGTAACAATAATGCCACCGGCCTGGCCATTGGTTCTGATAGAAACGACACACAAGCTAGGATAAATACTGACTTCACCTTATTTGATGGCTTTTTAAGAATCACCAATAACCTTTCCTATAGTGAAAGACAGTCAAATTTTTCAAACAATGATATTTTCAGGATGGCTCTTCAGCTAAACCCTACAGAAACGCCTTATGATGCTAGTATGCCACATGGGCTTAATGTATGGACAGGTGGATATGACTGGTACAACCCTGTTGCGGATATTAGGTTGATGAAAAACCAAAGGAAATATTCTTATTTATTAAATACCACTTCCTTGTTGTTTAACCTCACTGACAATCTTTCTCTTACCGCAAGGTATTCATTGAACAATGGAAGTAACTACGGAACCTACTGGAGATCTGCACAACATAAGACTTCCTTGGATGAAGGAGTAGCCGGATATGCTAGCCATAGTTATGGGGAATTCCAAGACAATACCTTGGAAGCTTTCTTCACATACGACGAAACCTATGACCTACATACTATCAATGCTGTTGGAGGCTATAGTTTCCAGGAATTTAATGGACAGGGTTTTAATGCAAACAATTCAGATTTTGCGGTAGATGGTATTGAAGAGCATGACTTGGCTACAGGTAGGTTTTTGTCTGAAGGTAGGGCTGGATTAGGCTCTTATAAAAACCCTAGAGTAAGGTTAATGGCCTTCTTTGGAAGAGTAAATTACAGCTGGAACAATAGGTATTTGATTACTGCAAGTTTGAGAAGAGAAGGTTCTTCAAAATTTGCCAAAGGTAATAGATGGGGTAATTTCACAGCCCTTTCCTTGGGTTGGAATATTCACAACGAACCTTTTATGCAAACCCAAAATTTGTTCACCAATCTAAAACTTAGAGGTGGATTCGGAGAAACCGGGAATGAGGGATTCGCACCGGGTGTGGCAACCAGAATGTACGGCCCGGATACTTGGTGGCTAATGAATGGAGAATGGAGAAGAACCTACGGGGTCTCTCATAACCAAAATACTGACCTAAAATGGGAAACAAAAAAAGAATACAACCTCGGTATCGACTTTGCTATTCTTGAAGGAAACATTTCCGGTAGGTTTGATATCTTCAAAAGAGATGTAGATGATTTGATTTACGATATTTCTGTTCCACAACCTCCAGCTATTCACGACAAAACCACTATGAATGTAGGTATTTTACGAAATACAGGTTGGGAAGCTGAAGTCACCTGGAATGCTATTGACAAGACCAATTTCAATTATGTAACTACTTTGATTGGTTCTGCCTATAAAAGTGAATTGGTAAGCCTTTGGGGAAATCAGACTTTTTGGGATAGAAAAGGTTTTCCAGCACCAGGAAGCCCTGGTAATGCTGTAAGACTTTTCCCAGGTGAACCTATAGGTAGGTTCTTTGTGTGGGAACATGCAGGATTTACACATGATGGTAACTGGATGTTAAGAGGAGACGATGGAGAAGTATTTGATGTAACTGAAAGAACTAAAACCAATCAGGATAAAAAGTTCATTGGCAATGCTATTCCAAAAGTAATCTTGGCTTGGAACAATCAATTCACCATAGGTAAATTTGATGTAAACGCTTATTTCAGAGCTTGGACAGGACATGATATCTTTAACATGCCTAATTTCTACTATGGAATACCTTTAGAGTCTAGAAATGTTTTGGTTGAAAACTATGACGACCAAAAGCATATTAAAGGAGAAAAAGAATTGAGTGATTACTGGATTGAAGATGGCGATTTCTTGAAACTTGATGTATTGTCATTAGGCTATTCTTTTGATGTAAAAGGAAATAAATACGTAAAAGGGCTTCGTGTTTATGCGACTGGACAAAATTTATTCGTCCTTACAAATTATTCAGGTTTAAATCCAGAGGTTAATATTAATGGCCTGGACCCAGGGTTTGAAGAGAGGGCAACCTATCCACAAACGCGAACTTTTATGTTTGGTGTACAAGCTAATTTCTAAACCAAAAAAATTAAGATCATGAAATTGACAAAATATATATTAATACTCTTTACTGTCATTATAACAAGCTGTTCTCTGGATGAGGTTTGGTATGACAGAGTGGTACCAGAAACCTTCTTTAAAACTGAAGGAGATGTATTGGCAGCACTTTACCGCCCATTTACCCATGCTAGGTGGTACCTAACTGGGGATAGATGGGTAGCTCAAGAATTTTCAGGAGACCATTTTGCCCGTACCACAAAGGGGCGACACTGGTATGATGGAGGACGTTATGCAAGATATCAGCATCATGAGTGGACTCCTGATGAATCCCAATTATTTGGCACCTGGAGAGGAACTTTACAAGGTGTTGCTTTGGCATTGGACGTAAAGCAAGACCTGGGTAAATTAAATTATCAGGAACTTGCGCTTTCAGAAGAGGACAAAGCTGCTCACCTAGGTCAATTAGATGCCTTGATTGCATTCTTCTACTTAAGAGGACTGGATTTCTATGGTGGTCTTCCAATATTCACCAGTTTGGATCAGGAAAATGTTCCTAGAAGCACTGATAAAGAAACTTTTGATCACATTGAAAGTTTGTTGAAACAAGCACTTATTGACTTATCTGTGAAAGTAGATGGTGCACCGCAGGAAGGGGCCATTACCAAAGGGGCTGCCGCAGTGATGTTGGCAAGATTGTACTTCAATGCAGAAGCCTACATAGGTGTACCTATGTACGATGAAGCAGCAGAAATATCTAAAGCAATTCTTAATAATGAATACGGCAACTATAGTCTTGACACAGATTGGAATGGGCCTCATGATTTTGAAAACGACCAATCACCAGAGATAATATGGTCAATCCCTTCAGAGTTTAACCGACTAGAATATACCCACTATGGTCATATGTATCACTATAATTCCCGAGTATACTTTGATGTAGATTTAGGTTCTAATAACGGTACTCATTTACAACCTTCGAGAAAGCCTGATGGTACTTTGTATTCAGAAGAGTTTAAACTGGGTTCACCTTATGAAAAATTTGAAGACACTGACCTTAGAAAAAAACCATTTAAATATTTTGGTTCTGGCAGTTACGAAGGAATGTTTTTAGTAGGCCCTCAAATCTCTCCAATAACAGGTGAGCAAGTTATTGGTAATGAGGAATACAACGGTAAACCTCTTGAGTTTGTGGATAAGGTTGGTAGATTTTCGGAAATCGGATCTACTTACTCTTCTATTGAAGAAATCCCTTCCAATATCGGAGCAGGTGAAGAAAATACCGGTATTCGTTTGGTAAAAATCCCTGTCCCATCAAGCCAAGACTTGACTTTGAGATGGGCTGCAGATCATCCGGTTTTTAGGTTAGCAGAAATTTATTTAATGTTGGCTGAGTGTCAATTAAGGCTAGGGGAAGAAGCAGAAGCAGCAGAATTAATCAACACTGTACGCCAAAGGGCTTTTGAAGGAGGAAATGACCCTAACCCAGCTAGTGCCGGAAATTTAGATTTGTACAGAATGGCAGACGAATGGGGTATTGAATTTTTAGGAGAAGGAAGAAGAAGAACTGACTTGATCAGGTTAGGCTTTTTCACCACTGAAAAATGGTGGGATCACTCTCCTTCTAACTCTGACCATCTGAAGCGATTCCCAGTACCTACTGCTGCACTTTCAGCAAGTAATGTACTTGAGCAAAATCCTGGTTATTAATTATTGCTAAGAAAAATCAATTGACGGGCTTCTTGTAAAGGAACTCAAAATTGAAAAGTACAATCCGGCATCTCTGACTAAAGTCTAGGTGCCGGATTTTTTTTTGTTTAGATGTATTTGAAGGGAGGTAATGGTTAATTGTTAATTGTTAATTGTTTTTAAGGTATAATCTTCAATAATCTATTACCGGTGCCTGAGCCTGTAGAAGGCAGAGGAAAGGCAGTAGAACAATTATTTCTAGGCTATTTTTGGCTTTGATTCACCTGTCTTAGTTTATAGAAATCTGGTTTATCATTGTTAAATGTAACCAAGACATAATGGGTACCATTAAGGTTGATTATGTCTAAACCTCTTACAGCTTTTTGGCTGAACTTTAAACCAAGCTGATATCCTTCTATTATTTTTCCTTCTGAAGAAATTGTATTTCCTGAAAGACTTCCAAGGCGACCATGATATGGGGATACACCAAAATAATTCCCACCTGCCATGACTTCTTCCTTTCCATCTCCATCAAAATCATACTTTAAAAAAGTAGTCAAAGGTGCTACTTGTAAGGAAGCGTCAAAACTTTCAAACTTAAACTTACCATTTACATTAAGCAGGTATCCGGATGCCAATTGCTCTGCTGTAAGAAGGTTGGCATTTTCCAATTGCTCATCGTCAAATAGCTCCTCCAAGGGTTTACCAGCAAAATCCTTATAAGAAGTAAACTTTCTTTTAAGAAAGTTCATTTGACTCCCTAGTTCATCGAAGCCCGCAACGGTATAATAATTTTCATCTTTTTCATAAGCCACTATGGTTTCTGTGCTCCCATTTTCATCAAAATCTGCATAATACATCTTTAAGGGGAAATTTTCTTTAGAACTGAATTTGCTGTTTAAGCCCCAATTCCCCAATAAATAATCCATTTCTCCATCTCCATTAATATCAAATGGAATAATGGCTTGCCATAGACCAGTTAACTTTTGATCCAAAATCTCTTCTGTAACGTCCTTTAAAATCCCTTCATGATTTTGAAAAAACCTGGGAGACATCCACTCTCCTACTACGATTAGATCCACCCAAGAATCCCCGTCAAAATCTGTCCAGACGGCATCCGTCACCATTCCAACATTCTCCAGTACTTCATTTTCAATTATTTTAAAAGTACCGACCTCATTTTTCAAGAGCACAGATTTAGGAATTTTTCCAAAATCTTTTGAAACTGCAGCTCCACCAATAAATAGATCTATATCACTATCTTTGTCATAATCATGCGCTTTTACAACCGAACCATTTTCACTATAAGAAGGTAGTTCTTGTCTTTTAAAATCCTTTCCGTCATTGATCAATAGCCGGTCTTTCAATGCTTCATTATTCGTGGAAAACTCTCCTCCTGCCGAAACCACAAACAGGTCATTTATCCCATCATTATTCAAATCTTCTATTATAGCCGACACATCTTCACGTAAAGAATCAAAAGCGATGGCACTGTAATGTTTTTCAACAAAGCCATTCCCATTCTGAAGAAAGATTCTAGAGGATTGAGATTTAGCCCCTCCAAAGAAAATGTCATGACTACCATTTCCATCAAGGTCTTTGACTACGACTGCAGGTCCTCGGTCAGAAATTTTATAGGGAATAAGCCGTTGGTGATTGAAATCTATGAACCTGTTTTCTTGATGTTTATAATCCAATCCCGATAAAGCCTCGACTTTTTGGAACCAAGTTTCGGGTTTGGGGAAGATTTCTAAATAATCTACCTTATCGCGAACTTCTGATGGTATTAAATCTAAGGTTTGATTCACTGCGATATCATATTTTTTTTCTATGGAATTGTCAGGCCAAATCACATACAGGGAATCTACTTGTTGTAAGTTTCCGTAACCGAAATTTATCAAAGGTTCAGAGGAAGACTGAAAACCTCTTGATGTAAATAATTGCTTCATTTGCATGTTCCCTTGATGCCAAGTAAAGACCTTGGTTCCAATCCCAAAATTATTTGGAGCGATAAAATCTACCTTTATTTTTAAATAGGCCGAATTTCCATCCAAGTCATTCCTGTACAAAGTTGCAGGTTCATTGATATTATTGGTTACCAAATCCAGGTCACCATCATTGTCCAAATCCGCCCAAGCAGCTCCAGTAGATAAATTTTCCTCAGGGGAAATCCATTTGCCAGAATAATCAGTAAATAAGATATTTTCCTCCCCTTTAAAAATATAATTTTTGACTTTCCCAGAAGGCATTTTATTCAATGCTTCCTGATCCAATTTATTGGAAGCATTAAATTGGCGTTCTACTTCCTCACTTGAGATGTAATTGATATAATCATGATCATTGGGTCTGCGGGATATGCCTGTAGAAATAAACAAGTCCTGCTTGCCATCAAGGTCAAAATCCCCGAAGAGCGGACTCCAGCTCCAGTCAGTTGCTGAAATACCACTATACAAGGCTACTTCCTGAAAATATTCTCCGCCTCGGTTGATTTGCAACATATTCCTAGCGTATTGAGGGTGGTAGTTGAGGCGTTCTATTTTCAGGTCATGCGTATAAATGGGATCATCACTCATGGATGATTTAAGTACTTTTTCATCTTCAGGTAACATATCCAAGGTGACAATATCTACAAAGCCATCTTGATTGATGTCCACAGCATCATTGCCCATAGAAAACCTGCTTACCTGGCTGAACTTCCCCTTCAGTTGTTCGCTGAATGTACCATCTCCATTGTTGATATAGTAATAATCGTCTTCGTGAAAATCGTTGCTTATATAAAGATCTGTAAATCCATCATTGTTAAAATCTGCTGTTGCCAAACCGAGACCATAACCATTGGCCCCACCGAAAATACCCGCCTCTTCGCTGACATCTATAAATTTTCCATTTTCATTTCTTAGCAATTTATCGCCACTTTCATTTATGCGCTCATTCCTTATAGCTGCCGGACCATATGAGTTTTCGGTATGCACGGAGTGGTTTAATAGGTACATGTCTAAATCTCCATCATTGTCATAATCAATGAATGAAGCCATTGTAGAATAGTTTTTAAAATCCAAACCGAATTCCTCCCCTTTTTCACTAAAGGTGAGGTCACCATTGTTTATAAACAATTCATTCTTACCCTTAAGCCCATGGATACCTACTACTGCACATACATAAATATCAAGATGTCCATCGCCATTTACATCCGCCATCGTTACACCAGTATTCCAGTCCGAAGAACCTGCTACCCCAGCATTTTGGGTAATGTCCTCGAATTCCATATTCCCTTTATTTAAAAATAACTTATTGGGAACTTGATTTCCGGTGAAATACAGATCCTGAAGACCATCATTATTGATGTCCCCTATGGCTAATCCTCCACCATTGTAGAAATAGAGATAATAGAGAATACTCAGGTTATTGGTTTCTTTTAACTCATTGGTGAAATCAAGTTTTGAAACAGTGGGGTCAATTGATCTAAACAGGTAATTTTCATCCTTTACTTCTGAGCATCCAAAAAGAATAAAAAATGTGAGCGCAACAACACTTATTTTCATTTTTCTAAAGTATAAATGATTAATTACTAATTTAGTCATTTGAAGTTTGACATAAAAAAATTAAGTGTATTTATGGGCGACGTTTTAAACAATAAAACAAAAGTTTATTTGTTGAATAAGTTTAGAAGATTCCTCGCTTAAATATAGCACTTGAAATGACCCGTCTGTCGGGCTGGCACAAGCCCTACCTATTTTGGTCACCTGAAGTAACTTAAGGGTCACAAAAAGTCCTTCTTAAGCCTTGAAATGACGATTTTTTTATGGGGAAAATTCGTTGAAATTATCAGAGATAAGTTGCAAAATCATCCTCCGTACGCTTTACCTACCGTAGACAGGGTGTAGCATTTTTCTACATCCCTTGGAAGCCATTGTGAAACGAGTTCACAGGCATTTGCAATGCCGGACAAGCCAGAAAGAACATCAAACTTTGTCCACCATTGTTTGCTAACTTTCCCTATAGGAGACTGAGGGTCAGGAGGAAGCCAATAGATTGTTTTTGATGTATTGTAAGGGTGCCCAGATTTATTGTAGCAACAGAGCGAAAAGTGAATGCGACCATATTGGACCATTAAGTCCATTGCTATACTCTGAATGAGGATTAACTCCATGGTTATTATGAAATTGATGTCTACTAAACCTGGGAAAATATATAATCCTTTTATATCCTTTGTCTTTTTAGCTAAATTCGTCTGGGTATTGGGTGCAACTTTGACTCTTTTTCTTCAGAAACAACAACAACCACCTTTCAATTTATTTCATTCACTGGATCAAATTCTTTTAACTACTTTTTACGCAATAGCTGGGTTTTAATATTGTCGCCGTTTTGCCTTCCATTCTGCCCTGCCGTATTCACCCAAACTCAATATACCTTCCATATTAACCTTACTCACTACTCCTGTAAATTGGAAATTAAGGCGTACTCCTTGGCTAGTAAAGGAACTTCGAATCAAAATATCATTGCCATGAAGCGTACCTGTTAGCTCACGAGGTCCAAAACTAGCATGGTGGGTACCAAAAATATCATTTCCTTTTTGTTCAAGCATGAAAGTTTGGTTCACAATGCTTGCGAGGAATTGTATCTCTAGGTCCCAAAGGCCACTTAAGTTAAACGCAGCAAGACCACTAGGCTTTTGCATCTGAGGTGGATTGGAAAGCAAGTCATAAACGGATTTAGCGATTACCTTCTCCTCGCCAGCTGTAAGTTGGGAAGGGTTGATCCGTATGTTAGGCTCCATATTTGGAGGGAAAGGTAGGTAACTACCAGCACCGCTGACAGCAATTCGGGGATTGTTTTCCCACAAAAGTTCTTCAACATCTTGGCCTGTGAGTGGAATTAAAGAAATATCCCATTCCACATGAAGAGAAGGTGATCGATTGGATCTTCCTTTTGGGAGAAGAATCTCTGTCTTCACCCCAGGAACCTGTTCCAGACGATTAGAGATGTAATTGGCCCAAGAAATCCACATCCTCCACTCTTCGGCATGATCCCGTTTTCCCCACATTTCTACTGCTGTCAGCATCCCCATTATCTCCTCACGTCCCACCTTAAACCCACGTCCAAAACCATGGTGGGGAGCACTTGTGATCCAAGAAGCTTGGACCAAGTCTTTGCGTCCTATCAATAAGCCGGCACATTGTGGACCTCGCAAATATTTACCTCCACTATAGGCAACCATATCTGCCCCTTGGGCTATATGTGGATTTGGGACTTCTAGTCCCTCAGCCGCTGCATCCACAAGGATTGGCACTTTAAGTGGCTTGGCAAGAGCCGCGATTATTTTCAGCGAGAGAGGCCCGTTCTCAGATGCACTACTTGCCAAGACCATAATCATAGCTGTTCGGGGTCCCAAGGCAGCTTTTAATTCTTCGGGGCTATTCACCTCAACCATTCTCACTCCCACCGCTTTTGCTGCAGCATCATAGGCCGATCGAGAATAAGAAGGAATAATCACTTCATCCTTCATTCCATCCAGATTGGGGATTTGCCAAATCTTATCAGGGTCGCCTCCTGTCACACAACCGGCTGTCGCAATAGATATTGCAGCGGATGCACCTGAAGACACCACGCCCCATTCCGCCCCTGTTACTTCTGCTAGGCGAAGCCCTACTCCATTCATCAGTTCATCAATTTGAACAAAGTCCTTCACCGCTTCGTCCATCGCCACCTGTACTTCAGGCAAGATCCGAGTTGCACCAACGACAGTAACAGTGCCTCGGGCATTAATTAGTGGCCGTACTCCTATCGAGTCATATATGCTTTTTCCAAGAGCCTTTTTACTTGGGGACACAGTAGTGGTAGGCATTGACCTGGCACTATTTGTACCCAGAAGTGCTCCTAAAAACAGACCTCCAAATGGCAGGCTTGATAAAATATTTATTACTTTTCTTCTGCTAATCATGATCAATTTTTTTCAAAATAAAAGGTAATAGTATATAATTAGATTTTTGTCCGAATTAGAATTTAATTTTAATTCTCAATGATGAATAATTTAGCATTGATGTTTGAGGAAGATGTAAACCAATGAACGCACCCTGAATCACCAAAATTCTAACGATTATTTAACTGAAGGTATTCAACTGAAAGATCAACGCTACCTTCAAAGACAATAAGCACAAATATTTCCAGTCTCTCTAAAATCCATTTTTTTCTTCCGGTACCTTTTTTCCTTGATTTTCTTTTGGTCTCAAGGTTCAAGCATACTTTAACCCATAATTTAGAATACACTATCTCTAAAATAGTCCTAAAATCAGTATATTTATAGTATGGAAGTCAAAAAACCGGATAATGTCAATGAACCGGATTTGGAATATGGGAATTATTCCTATGCCGATTACCTGAAATGGCAGATAGAGGAAGTGGTCGAACTGATCAAAGGGAAAGCCTTTAAAAAAGCTGCTGCTGCCCCAAAACGTATCCATCAGCAAATTTCAATAAAGTTGGCTGCTAAACTCTATTACTTTTTGGAAGACAAATCATGTCAAGTTTACGATGCACCCTTCGATGTGCGTTTCCCAATAGCGTCCAAAGCAGATCATCAAATCCATGATGTGGTTCAGCCGGATATCTGCGTGATTTGTGATCGGGAAAAATTGGATGACAGAGGCTGCATAGGAGCCCCAGATTTGATTGTTGAAATTCTATCCCCTAGCAACAGTAAAACCGAATTGAAGCATAAGTTTAAGCTTTATGAGTCCAATGGAGTTCAGGAATATTGGATCATTCATGCTGAAACCCAGGATTTGTTAATCTATAGTCTTTCTAACGGAAAATATGTCCCCTCCCTTTTGCTTACCTCCGGAGATGTGGCAGAGTCAAAGGTGATCCAAGGGTTTAAACTGGATTTGGAGGAGTTTTTTGGGGATATCGAATAGTATTTAAAATCAATAGTAAGGTGAGGCTATCCGTTCAATCTTATTAAAGTTTATAGAATTCCTTTTTGGGTAAGGAATCTTTCTTGAATTATACAACTATTTAAGCATAACTGTCTTGAAATATTTACATCAATTATTGTTTATAACAAGCCTTCTTATGGTAACATTAAGGAGCGAACTGGCTTATGCTCAGCTGTCACAAAACAATGCTAATCAATCGTATCAACTTAATAACCCTATATCGGTACCGTATCTGAAAAAGAATCTTCAGAAAGCCCAACCTAGATTAGTTTTAAATCAAGCAACTGAAAAAAGGCTAAGAGAAAAGCTTCAAACCGATCCCCTTATTCAGCATATTTATCAAGCCATCAAGTACAATGCTGCATCAGTATTGGCATTGGATTTAATTACAGTTGACATCCCAGATAATCCCCGATCTCAACAAAACCAGCTTGGTATTTCTAGAGATTTCCTCTATCGAATAAACATGTTAGGAATGGTCTATTTCGTAGAAAAGAATCCTGATATTTTGCAAAGGTTAGATGAAGAAGTGATTGCTGCCTGTAATTTCCCTACTTGGAACCCAAAGCATTTTCTTGATGTAGGAGAAATGTCATTGGCCATTGCTCTGGCACTAGACTGGACCGCAGGGAAATTTCCCAAATCAACCATCTCTTTGGCGAAAAAGTCTTTAATAGAGAAGGGAATTTTACCCAGCTGGCCCGAAAATGGAGAGACCCCTAGGTGGGTCAATGGAACAAATAACTGGAATCAGGTTTGCAATGCAGGTATGATTGCAGCCTCTATAGCCATTGCTGAGGAAAACCCGGAATTGGCAGCAAAAACAATAAAAAGATCAATCGAAGGCATGAACCATGCACTTGCAGGATATGCCCCGGATGGAGCATATCCTGAAGGCGCTACCTACTGGGGTTATGGAACCATGTTTTCAGTAGTAACTGCGGCCATGCTTGAGAGCGCTTTTGGAACAGATTTTGGAATAGGTGACTATCCGGGCTTTATAGAGAGCGCAAATTTCGGGCTTTTAACCACAGCACCTTCCAAACTTTTATACAATTATGCAGATAGTCCAGATGTACCGGAGCTCTATACCGATTTTACCTTGAGTTGGTTTGCCTCCAAAACAGGTGATAGGAACTACTTGAATACTAAAAGATTTATGCAAACTCCTGATGAGATAGGGAAAATCTCTCGCCTGGCAGGAGCAGGCTTGGTTTGGACAGCACAGTTCGAAGAAAAGGAATAAGGACTTGTTCAAAGTGCCTGGAAAGGTGAAGGAGCAAACCCAATTGTGATTTTTACCGGTCAGGGGGAGAATAAAGAAGGGTATTATTTTGGCGGAAAAGGGGGGCGAGGATCGATAAGCCATGGAAATATGGATGCAGGTTCTTTTATTTTTGAATTAAATGGTGTACGATGGGTGATCGACCCGGGCAACCAGAGCTATGGGGTGCTGTCGAGAGCCGGTTTCGATTTATGGAATAGGTGTCAGGAATGTGACAGATGGAAATTACTTACAAAGAATAATTTTGGACATAGTACAATCTCTGTAGATAATAAGCGGCACATAGTTGATGGTTTGGCAACTTTGGTAGACTTTAAAGGTGGGGAAAAGCCAGAAGCCACTTTTGACCTTACACCGACTTTTGCAGGTCAACTTAAAAGCGCTGCTAGAAAGTTTATTAAAGATAGCCCAAGATCTATTGTAATCGAAGACCAGATAGAAACCAACGATGCTACAAAATTGATCACTTGGCAACTTATGACGCAGGCAGATATTAAGCTTGTAGATGGTGGAGCTGTTTTGACTCAGGATGGCAAAACCCTCAAGCTGGAAAACCTATCCCATCCTGATTTTAACTTGTCCATTGTCTCACTTGATCCAGCTCCGCTCCAATTGGATAAGCAAATTGAAAACTTAAAAAGAATTGAGCTAAGAATTCCTTCGTGGGTTTTAGAAGACAATAAAGGAGAAATAAAAGTGCGTTTGTCTGGGGAATAGCATGAATACAGAATACTCAGCTTATTGTATTCTTTTTACTCATTGAGAAAACTCAAATATTAAATGATAATTCTAAGGATTCGAAACATTTTCTAAAAATTGCTTTGCCTTTTTAGCCAAATAGTTGTTATCAGAATTGCTCAACAAACGAACTTTTTCCAGACTGGTGGCATCGTACATTTTCTGTTTTTGATATACCTCTAGGAGTAACACAATTAAAGGAACTTCTAAGTCAAGAATCGACTCATTAAAAAAGGTTTTTGTTTCCGGGTGAACATTAGGAGCTTTTTTAAACAAATCTAGTATCCATTTCTTTTTACCACTATCCATTTGCGGAAATAGGGCGATCAGATCCATTTGGAAAGATTGGGAAGATAAATTCTGTGGATTAATAGTTTGTATGGCTTTTTCAGAGAGACTATATTCACTGCTTTTTATAAAATCAAAAATCAATGGATTTATTTTTGGGTATTTATCAAGCTTTCCTTCCAATTGCTCCAGAGTCCATAGAATATCTGAAAGATTTTCACTTTCTAATAGAAGTGTAATATAATCAGAATCAAAATTTTCAGTAGTCCATTCTTTAATCACTCCATTGGTTGGTCCATATATCAAGTGCCATAATTTGTAAGTTGTGAAAGCAGCACCTTCAACCACATAGTCAAGAATAAATTTAGAGGTAGCACTCGACACAGCATCAATCTCTTTTACCTCATATTGGCTATCATAATATTCTTCTTTAGATCCTTCCATCACAATCTCATTGTAGGAATAATCTCCCAAAGGAAGGAATGGATCTGACAGCAATTCATTCAGCCTTAAATACTCTTCCGCTGTAAATGGTTCATGATCATGTTTACTAAGGTATTCTTCTTCAGGCAATTCAAAACCAAGATACCTGCCTGTAGGATTCCAATAAAGAATAACATCCAGCAACCTGCATTTGTCATCAAAGCAAACACTCGTCACAACATTCCGCGAAAAAAACACTGGTGCGCCAGTACTTGACAAATGGGCATAAAGCGTATCCATTGAAATCTCTTCTTCGAAATCAATCAGCCTCTTTTCTACATCAACCACTTCAATGGTTAAGGTTCTGTCATTGATATATTGTATGGTTCCCGTTTTAGAAACAGGAACCATACCTATAAAGAACACAGCAATAATTAATAATAGATTTTGCTTTACAGCTTTGTTCATTAGCTTTTTCAACTTTTAGAATTAGACCGTTGGAACAATGGCTCCATGACTTCTTAGGAGATCTCTCACCTCATCCAAAGGCACATCAGCAGGAGACACATTTCGCTGGCAAGCAATCACTGCTGTAGCTCCAGCAGCCTGACCCATAGCCATGCTTGACCCCTGTACTCTTAAAGCAGAATTGGCCAGTCTATCACTAGACAAACACCTTCCAGCTACCATAAAGTTTTTGCTGTTTTTAGGAATCAAAGCCCTCAATGGCACGGTTGCGACCACCCCTTCACTCAATTGTTTTGGAGTAACACCATGTTCTATTATATGCAAATCAATCGGGTAATAAGAATAAGAAATTGAATCCTCAAATACTTTACCTGAAGTATAATCCTCGTGCGTGATTTGATACAAGCCATCAATCCTATAGGTTTCCCTGATACCGATTTCTGTTCGCATGTCTTCTATCACTACGTTTTCACAGCCCGGCAATCTTTTCAAAAACTTCAGGTGTTTTAGAAGTGAACTTCTTGCATGTATATTAGCGGCCGTATGAGATTCGGAAGTTGTAGAGTCTGCTCCTCTGATATGTTGAATATTATCACCTTTAGAACTTAAAAGGCGAACAATATTTCCTCGAAACTCCTCCCTTTTCAACTCTCCGCTGTTTATCGCTGCTTCATATTCCTTTTTGATCATATCCAAATCCAAGGCTTTCATGTCATAACCACCCAATCTAAAGATAAGCGTTCCAGGTTGTGTTTCAGCTTCTTTCAGCAAATCCAACCCTGCAATATTTGCAGCAATTGCATTTCCTGAGCAATCGATAATTTGCTTGCATTTTATTTTGGTAGTAATTCCTTTACCTACGGTTTCCATTTCCCAGAATCCATTCTTGAATTCTATTTTCGTTGGCGTTTCATAATAGCGCAAAACAACCCCAGCTTCTACACATTTTTGCTCTAGTATTACGGAAAACAATGGTCCATTTAGTCTCACTTGGTGTTCCCAATGTTGGCGTCCATGAGGAATCGAAAAATTGGGTAGCGTATCTCCATTTAGTTCTACTGCTTCTTGTACATTTTCCCAACCGATACCACTAATTATTTGCTTTCCCCAGGCAAAGAATATTCCTGGAAAAGCCACTCCTGCGGTTGTAGTGGTACCACCTAATTGGCTAACACACTCAATTAGGGTTACTTTTTTACCTGCTCTTCCAACCTGAATCGATGCTACTGCACCAGCGGTACCTCCTCCTACTACTACAACGTCCGTTATTATATTTTTTTGAACAACCTTGTAGGGTTCTTTTAATACATCTCCTTTAGCGAAGGGTGAAGCGGCCACACCGAGGGAGAGTGTTCCCATTGCGGCGATCATATCTCTTCTTTTCATAATCCTTTTTAAGGCTTAAACCCAAATCATACAGCAACTACACTATCAATAAGTGTCCTCACTTCTTTAGAAAGCTTTTCACTAGTTAAGCTTATAGCACCTGCATCATTCGGGTTGATTATTTTATTTAATTATACTGATCAGTAACCTGGGTTTTGATCTGTATCGGGATCTAAGGCACCATTAAAATTCAACTCGGATAATGGTATTGGCCATAAATAATGGGCATCCGCTATGGTAATACCTTTATTTTTCATTACCATTTCCTGTGCTCTTCCTACCCTTTTTAAATCTAACCAACGCTTACCTTCGAAGATAAACTCGTAAGCTCTTTCTTGTAATAAGGCATCAAGGAATTCTGTAATTTCACCCGAAGAGAAAGTATAATCTACTTCCGATGGTGAATCAATGGCTAAGCCATAAGCTCTTCTTTTTATTTTATTTAAGGCTTCTAAGGCTTCAGGAGTTACTGCATTGGCATTTCTGGCTGAAGATTCAGCAAAAATTAAAAGCACTTCAGCATACCTGTAAATAGGTAAATCATTCCCTCCATCACTCCTTCCAACAGCATCCAGCTCCATGTACTTATTACTTACCAAGGTATTTGGTCCCAATCCAAAATCAACCTTGTCCCAAAGTTCTTTTCTTAAATCTCCATCTTCCCAATTGATATAGAAAGGGTTAGAAGCATCGCTATAATGCGCGTAAGCCCCTCCAAAATTAAAATAACCGGTGCTTGGATGGTTCAATATGAATAACATGAAGTTCCCCTGTCCAATCTCCCTAGAGTATTTAAAATAAAATACTTCTTCAGTACTTGTAACCAAATCAGAACCGAAAATATCAGTACGAAAATCATTGGCCTCTTCTACTGCAACCAATGAATACTTATTTGAGTCAATAACTTCTTTACTTTTCTCCATCGCTTGATCATAGTTCCCTAAAGACAAATGAACATCGGCAAGTAATGTTTTAGCAGCATTGGTCGTAGGCCTTCCGATAACTTTAGCCGTAACATTTAAATGCGTTTCGGCATATTCAAGATCTGATAAAATCAATTCATAAACTTCCGACACGGAACTTTTTGGCAAATCAATTTCCAACATGTTGTCCTCTGTTCTCAAAGGGACACCGGCCCAGTTTCTTACCAGGTCAAAATAACTTAAAGCTCTAAGAAATTTTGCTTCAGCAATAAAATAATTGACATCTTCCTCACTAATATTATCGCCATTTGGCGCATTAAAAATGACCAAATTCGCATTTCTAATAGCTTGGTAGAATGAATTCCACCTTGAGGCTGCAGTATTGATATTGGTTGCATTTAGGCCAGCAAAATCATTGTATTGTGCTCGGCTTCCTCTGCCATATCCCCAGTCTGAATGGGCATCTAATATAGCAATTTGCTCTGCTCTGGTAGAACGCAAAGGAGAGTAAATTGCATTCACTGCAGTCTCTACTTCCTCTGCCGTATTGTAAAAGTTTTCTACAGCAACAGTTTTAGGTTGTTCCAGTAATAAATCCTCACAACTTACTAATAGCAAGAGGAATACTGGAAGAATGTATAATTGAATGGTTGTTATCCTTTTCATCTTTTTTCACTTTAAATTGAATACTTGTTTTCATTATCCGTATTAAAAACCCAATCTAACTCCCATAGTAAGGGATTTTGGAATAGGATAACTGTAATGGTCTATCCCCAATTGGGTCCCTGCACCTCTTGAATTTACTTCAGGGTCCCACCAGGAATAACCGGTCAAAGTGATAAAATTTTGAGCACTCACATAAACCTGAGCACTATTAAGCGATTTTTTGAACAGAAGGGCTGCAGGCAAGTTATAAGCCAACTGAATATTTTTAAACCTTAAATAAGATCCATCCTCAATAAACCTATCGGAAACTCTAACAGCAGTATTTCTGCTTATTAAAGGATATTTAGCATTTGTATTTTCAGGGGTCCAATGGTCATACAATACTTCTTTTGGCATGTTCATACCCTGCCCAAAATCCATTGTGCTGGTAATTGAACTTACATTGAAAATATCGTTGCCATGGGATCCTTGAAGAAAGAAACTGAATTCAAAGTTTTTGTAATTCATAGTTGAATTAAACCCATAGATAAATTTAGGGTTAGGATCTCCTATATAGGTTTTATCATTGTCGTTGATGGTGCCATTGTCATCTTGGTCAACAAAATTGATGTTTCCATTTTCATCATAACCATCTTCCTGATAACCCCAAAACTGACCGATTGGTCTTCCTTCTCTTAGGATGGTAACATTGTCACCAACCACCAATACACTTACATAGGCACCTAAAATATCTTCGCCATTGTGTAAGCTCAACACTTTGTTTTTGTTAAAGGAAACATTACCAAAAACATCCCAATTAAAGTCTCCGGTCAATACTTTGCCATCCAAACTCAATTCCACTCCTTTATTTTGAACCTTACCTACATTTTGAATCGTAGTGGTAAAGCCAAGGGAACTTGGAAGTCTTACGGTATTAAGCAAGTCGCGGGTATTTTTGATGTAATAATCTGCATTAAACAAGATTCTGTCCTCCAAAAACCCAATATCAAAACCAACGTCAATTTGCTCTGTGGTTTCCCATTTCAAATTTCCTGGTAGTACTGTACTTGGTGCAAAAGTGTTGAATAGACTATTTTGAAATACTGTATTTCCAGGACTTAGTTGGTTTAGCGTTGCATAGGGAGAAATTGCTTGGCTACCTGTAAGTCCCCAACTTGTTCTAACTTTTAAATCTGAAAGCCAGGTACTGTTTTCAACAAATGATTTTTTGAATACACGGTAAGCAAAGGCACCTGAAGGGAAGAAACCCCATTTATTACCAGGACTATACTTAGAAGAACCATCAGTTCTAAAACTAAAGGTAAATAAAAACCGGTCGTCAAAGGTGTAATTAACCCTACTCAAGTAGGAAATCAATACAGAATTTGAGTACCCACTGCTTGGGATACCAGGTGTACTTGCAGCCTGAAGGCTGTAGGTTTCAAAGGAGTCACTTAAGAATCCAACGCCACTAGCACTTAAATAAGTAGAGGTGAAATCCTGATAAGTAAATCCAAGCAAAGCATTTAATTGGTGCTTACTCGCAAAGGTTTTGTCATAACTTAGGGTGTTTTCACTTAGAAGACTTCTAAATTGACTTGTATTCACACTTGCCCTACCATCGGAGTTGAAGAAATTTCTAGAAGTGTAGGCATCCGTTCTGTCGTCTCTGTTTTCTATACCTCCTGAAATCTTCAATGTCAAGTCTGGAATAGGCTTGTAAACAAAAGCCATATTGGTCAAAACAATATTTGCCTTAACAATACTCATCTGTTCATTGAGGAAATTGAGGGGATTGATAATGTCTGGAGCAATAAATGGATATTCATTTCCCAATACATTATAACTACCATCTTCATTATAAGGTTGAGAGATTGGTGCAGCAGACAATGCAGCACCAATCATAGAATTACCACGTGACCCCCCTCCACTGTCCCTTCTTTCCGTTTTAAGGTGGGTAAGATTACTGTTAAAAAGTAAAGCTATCTTATCACTAACAGAATGATTGATGTTTGCTCTAAGGGAGTACCTATCGTAATCACTTCCTTTAATTATACCATCCTGACCAAAAAAGCTTCCCGAAATAGAATATTTAGTTTTAGGACTTCCTCCACTAACATTTAAAGATGTGGACAATATCGGAGCTTTAGTAAAAATTAAATTTTGCCAATCAAACCCCTGACCAAAATTAGCAATCTCCTGTTCAGTAAAATACAAAGGAATATTATCATTGGTAGCTTGAATATTCTGGATTTGAGCATACTCACTGCCATTCATTAGGTCCAAAGTATTGCGAATGGATTGTGTACTATAACTTGTTTCGAAATCAACTTTAGAAGTACCTTCTTTTCCTTGCTTGGTCGTGATCAAGACTACACCATTGGCACCTCTGGAACCATATATAGCAGTAGCGGAGGCATCTTTCAACACTTCAATACTTTCTATATCAAAGTTATTCAAATTTGTAGGGTTTCCTGAAAAAGGAAAACCATCGACAACATAAAGTGGTTCATTGCCACCTTGAATGGAGTTGGTACCACGAATCCTAACACTTATACCAGCACCAGGAGCACCACTATTCTGGATAATTTGAACCCCTGCAGCTCTACCAGCCATCGCTTGCATAACATTCGATGTTGGGAAAGCATTAATTTCGTCTGATTTTACACTCGATACTGAGCCTGTTAAATCACTCTTTTTGACCGTTCCATAACCTACCACAACCACCTCTTCTAGATCGTTATTGTCTGGCTCCATGATAATGTTAAATTGGGTTTGGTTGGCTATAGATACATTCTTAGTTTTGAAACCAATAAATGAAATCACCAGAGTAGCTCCTTCTTCAACCTCAATTGAGAAATTTCCATCTAAATCTGTAACAGTTCCACTTGAGCTATAAGCAATTGTTACTGTTGCCCCGGGTAAAGGATCGCCATTTTCATCTGTAACAATTCCCTTTAAGACAACTTGCTCGTAATCAACATCAACAAGGGGCTTTTTACGGTCCATTTTCTTAACATGGATGTTGTTATTTACCTGTTTGAAACTTAGGTCCGTTTGAGCAGCAATGGTAGACAATAGAAAGTAAAGGCTTTCTCCTTTACTTTCTACATTGATGAACTGACTGTTCTCAATTTCCCTGGAGGCGAAAACGAAATTGTAATCTGTTAGCTTTTCTAACCTTTTAAAGGCTTCTTTTACCTTTACATCTTTGAAAGAAAGGTATACGGATACCTCCTCTATGCTTTTAACTTGGGCATTTCCATTAAAAGCTAGAAGGAAACTCATGCTCAAACACTGAAGAGTGAAGGCTATTGTAAATAATTTGGTCATGTAGATAACATGCTTAAGTAGGCATTTATTCATATCTTTACATCGTTTGTTTAGGAATTCGATTAAATAAACATTTTCGAAAAGAGGATGGCAGTCCTTTTTCCGATTTCATTGGAGGTCATAAATGTTAGCGCATTTATGGCCTCTTTTAATTTGTACATTTTAGACATTACATAGGCATACTAAATTTAGTGGAACTTTAAAGTCGCTTTATCTTTTTCCAATTTGTATTCAAATCTTGCGGAATGACTTAATCCTTCAAGAACATTCTCTAAACTCTGGTCCTTAAACTTGCCTGATATTTCTAAATCTGAAGCTGGACGATTAATAAAATCAATATTTACTCCATACCAATTTTCAAGTACTCTCTTGACCTGAAACATAGACACATTTTCAAAAATGATAGACTTTCTTGTCCATGCCAACAATTTTTCTGGATCAAAGGATAAACTATTGATCCTTTCACCGTCTAAATTTATCTCCAATCCTTCTCCTTTTTCAAGGTTAATGCGTTGCCCTTCATTAAGGTCAATATCTACAGCCACTTTACCAGTCAATAACGCAATGTCTACGGGTTCATTTTCATAGGAAGAAATATGGAAAGTAGTACCAAGTGCAGTGGTGGTAACTGCCCCAGTTTTCACACTAAAGGGTCTGGTTTTGTCTTCAGCAACTTCAAAATAAGCTTCTCCTGAAAGTTCCAATACACGCTGATGACTTTCGAAGTTCTTGATGTATTTTAAACTGCTTCCAGAATTGAGGATTACTTTGGATCCATCCTGTAGCGTAAGGTTGGCTTTTACTCCGGGAGGTGCATAGTGTTCTAGCATTTCCAATTGCTCAACTATAACCAGAACTTCTTCCTTGGGTAGGTAGATATTGACAATTATAGCCAAGGAAAACACAAGTGCTAAAATCCCTACCATACGGTAAAACTGGGAAATCTCCCTTCTGCCTTTGGCTCTTTTGGCTCTAAATCGAAGAATAGTACTGACTGCATTTAATGGGACGGGGCCTTTATGGTTCTCTTTCACCTCAGTATTCCCAATTGCTTGCTCTATATTGCCCCAAGTTTCTTCAATTTTATCAGTAGACAACTTATAGGACTTTCTAGACATATTTGCTACCAGCTTCATTGCTAAAGCAATGTCCTCTTCTTTTTTAGGATTTTCATTCAGGTACTTTTCCCAGTATTCTTTTGTTTGGGAATCTGGAGAAAGCACCCATTTTTGAAATTCCGGGTCCAGTACAAAGTCGGCTATCTTATAATCTCGCTTACACATAGTAAAGTGTTTCAATTAAAGGAGACAGAAGCATACAAAAGTTATCCTCCTTTGATGAAAAAAATGAAAATATTTTCTTTTTAGCCAAATGAAAAAAATAATACCGGAAGATTGTCAGGTAAGGGGTGCTTTAACCCCAAATATGCAATAAACAATCTTTTACCTGCTCAAATCGCTTGAAAATCAGGCACTTCGCTGCTGGTTTCAATTTCAGCATACCGGTGTAATGATAAAATCTCCAAACAGCCTGATATTTTTTGCAATTGCAGCACTTCCCGTAAACACGGGACAGGCTTCACCCCTGACTATTGTCAGGACGGAGAAATCCTATTACATAATCCGGGTATAATTTATTAATTCAGATCAAATATTTAACCTTAACCAAAAAGACACAAATAGACCCTCTACTTTGCTAGTAAAGGGTCTATTATTAATGCAATATAAGAAAATTAAGTTTTCTTGATCTCAGTTTATTTTAACTGGCTTCCGGGAATTGGTTCAGGAAAACCTCTCATAGGACTGTATCGGATATAGGAATCGAAAACTTCTTTATCAGGCCCTACAACCCTTGGGTCTTTTGAGGACCTTAATTCTTCCAGTAAGGCAGCTTGTAGTTCCTCTTTTACTGAAGCATAATCCGGATCATTTACTACATTATTCAAACAGTAAGGATCATTTTTTATGTCGAATAACTGTACTTCCGGATTCTTGGCAAAAGCAGCATCAAAAAATGGTTTGATGGAAGGGTCTTTATAATTTTCGATAATAAATGATTTGGTAGGAGATTCATCCACATCCGTAAATGCCCATTCAGAATGACTGATTCCATCCTCATCAATTCCATACAGCGGCAACAATTCATTTTCATCCTCCGGATTTATCCTTTGGGGAGCACCTGCCGGCCAACGATCTGGTTTCATGTTCCATACCAATAAATAGTCTTCACTTCTAATCGATCTTTGTGGATAGCCCCAATTGAGGTGCCTGGAAGAAGAATGCCTTTCTCTTCCCGAAAAAGCATACTTTTTAGATGGTTCAATTGTTCCTTGCTTCTCAGATTCCAATAATGCCCGGATGCTTTTACCTGTAATGGGCAACATCCCATCCTGCTTGGTTTGTGTTAGGTCTAAAATCGTAGGTGCCAGATCAATAAACCCGATAGGATCATCCACTTTTCTTCCGCCTGGAAACGCCTTAGGGTACCTGACAGCAAAAGGCACATGGATACCGTAATCATAACTGTTTGCCTTCGCTCTAGGAAAAGGCATTCCATTGTCAGCAGTAACGATAATAATAGTGTTTTCCAGCTCTCCAATCTCCTCTAAATAGTTGATCATGGAGTCAAGATGACGGTCATACCATTCAATTTCCACCGCATAATCCAGCATGTCTCCCCTCACAATGTCATTGTCAGGAAAAAAGGCTGGGACTTCTACATCTGACAGTTTTTTATCTGTTCTTTTCCACGAATCTTTCTCATAGGCACGGTGAGGCTCTGTAGCTCCAAACCAAAAGAAAAAAGGTTTGTCCTTTCGTTCATTTTCTAAGAAAAACTTGAAATTTTCAAAATAGTTGAGATTGCTGATTTTATCTCCTGTACGGATGTCTTCTGGACCTTCTTCATACCTAATTTTGCTGTATTCAATGCCTGCAGCATCTGTGGCTCTCCACAAAGAATCTTTCTCGTCTCTTGCATACCGGAATGGACTTACCCCCTTACCTGTTCTGCCGGTTTTATACCCATTGGCTTCTAACAAATCGACAAAAGGCACATGTTTTTTTAGCCAGGGCGCTGCATGTTGGCCAGAGGACTCATTTTGCCAATGATGCCTTCCTGTAATGATACTGCTCCTTGAAGGCGCACATCCCGGAGATCCAGCCATAGCATTGGTGAAATACACTCCCTCTTTTGCGATCCTATCAAAAGCCGGTGTATTTACAAATTTACTTCCTTCAAAACTTGTATGATAAAAGGACTGATCATCGCTTATCACAAACAATATATTAGGCTGTTTATTACTTGTTTCTTCTTTGTTGGAAGCACAGGATGTTACGATTAAAACAAATAGAACACCTAATAGCAATGTTTGCCTTTTCAAACCAATAGAATGGTAACCCCGCATTAGGGTTACCAATTCATGTTTTTTTATCATATTATTAACTTTAATCTGCATCATATCCAGGGTTTTGCGTTAATACTGCTCCTATATTTCTTTCTATCTCTGTATAAGGAATAGGGAAAAGATTATGATAAGGTTGTACATCTACTCCATGATTCGTCACATCTGGTCGCCCATCGCAATATTTATTGGTACGTTCATACAACATTTCCAATCGATTTAGAGTAAGCCGACGTTTTTCCTCTACACCAAGTTCTCTCATCCTTTCATCCAAAATAAAATCAATGTCCACCTCTGAGGGAGACACCAATTTGGCATTGGCACGCAATCTGACCACATTAATATCATTGGCCGCTTCCGTCAATTGGTTATTTCCCAAATAGGCTTCTGCACGCAATAAATAGGTTTCCGCAAGGCGAATATGGTATTGATCACTATAGGTAGTGCCAGCGGTGGATGAATTTAAGGTTTTTAATTCAGGATCCACATACAATTCTGCGGGATGTTGTCCTGGGGTGGTAACTTTCGATTGATAAGGATAGAAATACCTAATAGTATCGTCGAGACTTTGACGGAATAAATCTTCGTGATCGGATATTTTTTGCCCATACCATTCAGATGCTGGATTGTTAAACAGCACATCCCTTACAAAATTGTATTCAGAATTACGCATGTCATTCCAATCGTATTCCCATACGCCATAATTAAAGTGGTTGGTACCTCTAAACCTTCCTATACCTCGGCCACCAGTATAGTCTGATACCCCTAGAGGTAAAAATGGTGCCACTCCAGATGGATCTCTAACAATAAAACTCCAAGGCCGCGGAGAGTGGTCTCTTTCCAATTGAGGTCCTACTTTTGATGAAGAGGAAATCACTCCTCCCGGTATATCTACTTCATATTGCCAAACCCAAATTCCTTCAGTATTTCCTACTCCTCGATTTTGATTGTACCTTCTAAACAAATCCCAATATACATCGCCAGGTGCATTGGAAAGTGAGCCAAATCTTTCGGTCATTAGGGCTGTATTTGGGTCATCTATGACCATAGAAGAAGCTTGAATGGCCTCCGACCATTTATTCAGAGAAACATATACCTCAGCTAAAATATGGTAAGCGGCCAAATTATTAATTTCACCATCCTGAACCTCCGAAATTCCTGGAAGATTGGCTGACGCAAATTCCAAATCATTTGCTGCTTGTAGGTAAACCTCATCTCTGCTAGCTCTCACATAGTCTGTTTTGGGGGAACTAACCTCTTCTAACTCCAATGGCACTCCTCCATATAAATGCGCTAAATTCCTATAAGACAAACCTCTAAAGAGTTTGGCCTTGGCTTCAACAGAAGTTTTCTCCCCTTCCGTCATAGTTGAGTTTTCAAGCCTACTTAGAATAATATTGGCTCCTGAAATCACCTTATAATAATTTTGCCAATGAAATTCAGCTACAACACTGGTTGGCAATAGGGTAGCTAAATAAGAACCAAATCTTGCATTAAGTTGATTGGCTCCATTGTATCCCAAATCTGTACCATAAATATAATCCAATGGACGGTGTTCTCCGTTAGAAAGAATTTCTCGGGTCTGATCATAAAGGGCATACACTGCCGAATTAAAATCAGAGTAGGTAACGAAAGAGTTTTCAGGACTTGCAAAGTCCAATGGCACCTCTTCAAGGATACTAGATTCATCACAAGCTTGAAATCCTAAAATCAACAAGCTCAAGAAAACGAAATTAAATTTTATTTTTTTCATAACTAAATTAGAATTAAAAACTAACATCCAGCCCTACAGAATAGCCCTTCATAACTGGTAATCCAGACGGTTGCAGTCCACTTCCAGTTTCAGGATCCCAGCCTTCCCAACTCGTCCATGTAGCTAAGTTTTTTCCACTCACAAAAATCTTCACTCCTTGAAGCCCCAACTTCTCTACAATTAAGGCTTTATTCATCCTATACGAAAGTGAAACATCCTGAAGTCTAACAAAACTTCTGTCTCCATAATACTGGTACTCAATACCCGCAACCTGATCCTGACCTCTGTACCTGGCATCAGGATTAGCAGGAGTCCAATAGTCATAATCTACAAACAAATTGTTTCTTCTCGCATTGTCTGATTGGCCAAAATTTGGATTATTCAATCCTAAATAACCATTTTTACCTCCCTGAATTGAGTTTATAAAAAACCTGAAAGTAAAGTTTTTATAATTGAATTCATTGAGCAAACCAAAATTGTATGCAGGCTCTTCTCTACCTCTGATAACCCGGTCAAGAGCATCTACTACCCCGTCACCATTCTGATCTACAATTCTATGGGTACCCACAAAAAATCCTGAAGGCGCTTCTTCTCCCAACTGTATGATACCTGCAGATTCATAATCGTAAATTGAATTAATGGATTCATTAATAAATAATCCACTACCAATTAAATCATCCTCATTTCCATCTCCATCAGAATCAAGACCAAGTAAAGAAACTATTCTGTTTCTATTAGAGGCAATATTAAAACTTGCATTCCAATTGAAATCACCCTTTTCCATAATATCGCCTTTCAGCACAAATTCAATTCCTCTATTCGCAATTTCTCCCACATTCGTTGCAATGCTTGAAAAACCAGTAACTTCAGGAATATTAATATTGTAAAGCAAATCATTGGTAGTGTTTTGGTAATAATCCAGAGTTCCTGAAAAACGGTCTTGAAGAAATGAAAAGTCAAAGCCAAAGTTAAATCCTGTAGTGGTTTCCCATGCAAGGTTTGAATTTGACAAGCTATTTACAGTTTGTCCGAAAACGGTGCTCCCTCCATTTCCGAAAACATAGGCAGGATATATGGAAACTCTCGCTAAAGAGGAATACCTGTTGGTTAGGTTTCCATTGGTTCCATAGGATCCTCTAAATTTAAGGTAGTTTATCACAGATTCCTTCAGAAAATCCTCTTCGCTGATTACCCAACCAAGACCTAAAGAGGGGAAAATTCCAAATTTATTGTTTTTAGAAAATCCTGAAAAACCATCTCTACGAACAGTAGCCGTAACCATGTATTTGCTACTAAAATCATAATTAGCCCTAATGGTTTGGTAAATGTAACTTTCATCCCAAGCACTTGAATTTATCAACTGAAGCTGGCCTAAACTTAAATCATTGTATCCTAAACTAAGATTGGAATAATTGGTACCATTTGCTTCAGTGCTTTCATATTTTAACTCCCTGCGTCCTACTACCATGGTAAGGTCAAGGTTGTGCTTGTTGTTAAAACTCTTGCGGTAGGTTAAAATATTATCAAGGGTCCAGTCATAAGCATTGTAATTTCTTTTGAATGCTTCACCAGCAGCTCCAGCACCATATACATTGCTTCTATAATGTCTTCTCCAAGTATAGTTGTTACCAAAATTAACCCGGTATTTCAATCCTTCGATAAAAGGGATTTCTATGTCCATGTAAACATTGGCAAACAGGTTATTCCGTTTGTCAAAATCATTGGAAAGAGGGCTCAAAAATGGGTTGGCTCGAATGGCTCCATCAGGATTCAGTATAATATTGCCATCCTCATCATATGGAGTCACCAATGGAGGCATGGTAGTAATTTGGCTTAAGGCAGGAATTTCACCAGAGTTATCTGCAAATGAGCCAAAGGTCTGGACGCCAAATCTAAACCAATCCAATATTTGATGATCTAAATTGATCCTGGCAGTTATCCTTTCATATTGGTCATTCATAATAAAGCCATCCTGTTTGGTATATCCAGTGGAAATGAAATAAGAAGTGGCTTCAGAGGCTCCTCTTACACTTAAATTATGATTGTTAATTAACCCTGTCTGGGTTGCAGCATCCCACCAATCAAAGTTGGCTCCATTCTCAAATCCAGCATATATTGCAGGCTCAAATAAAGCAGCAACATTGTAATCAGGATTAGGCTGGGTATAATCAGGAGCCAAATAAGACTGTGGCCAATCCTGATCTCTCACCTTCTGTAAAAATCCATCTCTATCCAATAATTTAGGTCTATTGGTTGGACTTTGGGTAGTAACTGTACCTGTGTAATTAAAAATAGGTTTCTGTTCCATTTTACCCCCTTTGGTAGTAATCATTATCACACCATTTGCTGCTTGTGCACCAAAAATGGCCATACTACTGGCATCCTTCAATACATCAATAGAGGCTATATCTGCTGGGTTTAAATCCGACATACTACCAGTAAATATTATCCCATCTACAACAATCAAAACACTTTGATTCCCACTAAGTGTCGTTCTACCACGTACTGAAATAGATGGGCTTGCTCCAGCTCTATTAACCTGCCCTACATTCAATCCTGGAACTGATCCTTGAAGGGATTGAGCAATATTAACATTAGGAGACTCCCTAAATGCTTCAATATCAGCTCTTACCACAGACCCTGTCACATCACGCTTCTTTTGGGTTCCATATCCTACAACCACCACTTCCTCTAGGGAGGTATCGTCCAGCTCCATGGCTATTGTCAGTTGTGTCTGATTTCCTACTAGGATGGATTTGGTAGTATAACCAATAAACGAAATTAAAAGCGTTTCTCCCTCCGCTACATCAATGGAGAAATTTCCGTCAATATCAGAAACAGTTCCCTGAGTACTATTGGCAATAGTAATCGTTGCTCCTGGCATGGGGTCACCATTCTCATCTGTTACCACCCCCGTAATGGTTACCTTAATGGCCTCTGAGGAAAATGGGTTATCTTCATTATACTTTAAGTGGCTAAGGGCATTTACATCCTTCGATTTATAATTAATTGGCTTCAAAAACTCATGCTCAGGACTTGCTAGCAAGCAGTCAATGCTAAAGCTCTGAAGGATGAAGGTTAAAGCAAATAACCTGAATATATTATTCATGTTATTATGTACATTTTTTTGCATATCTGTTAATTATTTTGGGTAATTATTTTAGTTTAATTCTTTAATTCTTTACTTTTTTTTGAAGTTTAATCCATAGGCATATTTAAAGTTTAGGTAGGTTAGGTTATGAATTTTAATTTATTTGACACAATGATTCAATTGGTTTCATTAAAACCGGACATTTTCATAAAATGGTTGTAAGTCTCTATTACTGAAGTGATAATTCAAAAAATCAGTAAAACTGCAAAAGAGTTAAAAAAGCAAGTATTGAAATACCAGACACAATGTGCTTTTTTAAATTAGCAATGGCCTTCCATGCAATGGTGTACACAGAACGAAGGTTAATGCCCATCAATTTGGAGACTTCTTCATAGGACAATTGCTCGAAAAAAAGCAAGTGGATGGCCTGCTTTTGTCGCAAAGGTATTTTGTCAAGTGCATTAGCCAATTTGATTTGCAGCCCCTTCTCTCGTTGGATATCGATCAATTCACTTTCTATAGATTCAACGACAATAATGTTGTCAATTCCATCCTTCCACTCCACCGTACGTAATTTGGTTTTCTGTTGATTTTCCCTGAAAATTTTATGCGATAGAGCCCTTAGGAGATAGGCCTTTACATGGACAGCTTTACCTAAGGATTTATGATATTTCCATAAATCTATAAATACCTCTTGTATACAATCCTGAATAAAGTTTTCATCCTTTGACAGTGCTATGCCATAATTAAAAAGTGTCACAATATATTCTTTGTATAGCCCCTCAAGTCCCTGACGGTTGCCTTGCATTAACAAATCCCAATAATAATTGGAATCCATGGAAGGATTATTGCTAGTTATAGGGTTCATTTTGGGTTTTTGATAATAAAGTTTTCAATTATAGCTAAAATATAATTTTCATACAAGTAGTATTATGACAATGGTATTAGTGAAGGCTATTTGGTATCTGTCAATAAAATACATTAATATTTCAAGCTATTTTCTGTACTTAATGTGGGGATCCATCAATAATAAATATCGATCAGCGTAAGGAAATAAATAAATTGATTTTGGACATAAATCAAAGATAAAAATGCATAAGGCCTAACAAACTTCTAAACAGCAAAAGGGTATTTGTACAGCAGAAACTTTGAATTAAGCAAATTTATAAATAGGACTGCTAATCACCCTAAATAAATGGAAAATCATCCCCAAAAGTATAAGCCCTTTTAATCAAAAAATAGCCATCCATCCCATGGTCTCAATTTGATAAGCCTGTAAATAATAAAAAAAAATGGCCGAACTTAAAGTGGTTCAGCCATTTACAATTTGTTATCAATCTTTCAATCCAGCGGCATCAAATAGAATCTCAACCGGGTGGTTTGCTTTCTTTCCTGTCCCATCTGCGATCTGATGGCGACAACTTGTACCGGGTGCAGCAATCAAATCACCTTCAGCAGCTTTTCTGACAGCTGGAAACAAAACCATTTCTCCAATCTGCATACTTAATTCATAATGCTCTTTTTCATAGCCAAATGAACCGGCCATCCCACAGCAACCTGAAGGGATTACGCTCACTTGGTAGTTCTCTGGCAATTCAAGTATTTTCTTGGAATAATTAACTGAGGATAACGCTTTTTGATGGCAATGCCCATGTAATTTTATCTGACGCTTTTCCTTAGTAAAGCTTTCTGGTTTTATATTGCCCGCAATGGCCTCTTTGGCCAAAAACTCGTCTACCAACTCACAATGAAACTTTATAGATTTTGCCTTTTCTTTCAAGTTAGCACTTACAAGTCTCGGATATTCATCTCTAAAGCTTAGAATGGCTGAAGGCTCTATGCCCAAAAGTGGACTTTCTGCACTAATTAAAGAGGAAAATATTTCAACGTTTTTGTCCGCCATTTTTTGCGCATGATCAAGTAAGCCTTTAGACATGGCTCCTCTTCCACTCTCCACATGGTCGACCATCTTTACCTCATAACCTAAATGCCTTAGCAGCTTAATGGCCTTAATACCTGTAGCCGTATCATTGTGGTTGGTAAATTCATCACAGAAAAAATAAACAGATTTTATAACCGGTTTACCCGTCAATCTTGAATAATTTTTCTTGTACCATTTTCGTAAAGATTGAGGACTCAACTCAGGCAAATGCCTTTCTGGTGCTACCCCAAGCATCTTTTTCATCAAACCACCTGTAAATCCATTGGACAAAAAGAAGTTGGCAATGCCTGGAACCATACTACCCAATTCATTCAGTGAATTTATATGAGTAAACGCCTTTGATCTCAATGGAACTGGGTTGGATTTATAGTATTGGTATTGAAACTCAGCCTTTATCGTGGCCATGTCCACGTTAGAAGGACATTCTGAAGTACAGCCCTTGCAAGAGAGACAAAGATCCATTACTTCCTTAATTTCTGGATGATCAAAAGGGTTTTGCTTCTCACTATTTGTCAAAAATTCACGTAAAGTATTGGCTCTACCACGTGTGGTGTCTTTTTCATATCGGGTCGCCTGATAACTTGGACACATGGTTCCTCCTCCAGAATTGGGGAGTTTTCTGCAATCCCCTGAACCATTACATTTTTCAGCCATAGGAAGTATTCCTCCTACATGGCTAAAATCAAACTTAGTTTTGTGTTCTTTTTTAGGCAAATCAGCCTCATACCTCAATGAGGAGTTCATAGGGGGAGCATCTACTATTTTTCCCGGATTAAAAATGCCTTTGGGGTCCCATTTGGCTTTTACTCGCTTAAATAGATCATAGTTTTCCTGCCCTACCATTAAAGGAATAAAAGCAGCCCTTAGCCTACCGTCACCATGCTCTCCACTTAATGAACCATTGTATTTTTTAACCAGTTTTGCACTGGCTTCACTTATTTTGTAGAATTCATCAACATCTTTTGACTTTTTAAGGTCAAGTATGGGTCTTAGGTGAATTTCACCAGCTCCTGCATGTGCATAATAAACAGATTGTTGGCCAAATTCTGCGATCAGTTTCGCGAAATCATCAATATAATCTGCCAAATCATCAATGTCTACAGCTGTGTCCTCAATACAAGCAACGGCTTTCTTATCACCTGGAATATTCGCTAATAAGCCCAAACCTGCACTTCTCAACTCCCAAGCACTGCTTGTTCGTTCAGGGCCTATTATAGGAAAAGCATAACCGAGATCCACCTTTTTAAGCGATTCGATAAATACTGCTCCTTTTGCTATTGCCTCCTCAATGGTTTTCCCCCTAAACTCAACCATTAAAATGGCCATAGGGTCCCCCTCTACAAAATCTCGATTTTTACTTTGTTCAACATTCTCCTTGGTACAATCCAAGATGTTTTTATCCATCAACTCTACAGCTGTAGGCTTTTCTTTCATGGCCACCTGAGCCGCTTTCATACTGTCATGAATAGTCTCAAAATGAGCCGCTACCACAATATCAAAAGGATCTGGAAGTGGATCGAGGTGAATTTTAATTTCTGTAGTGATCGCTAAAGTACCTTCTGACCCACATAATAATTTACAAAAATCAAATGGAGCATCTTTATCAGAAAAAAGCTGAGACTCCAAAAGGTAATCTAAGGCATAACCAGTATTTCTTCTATGTATGCTCTCTTTGGGGAAATGTTCTCTAATATTTTTTTGTATTTCCGGACGGCTTAATTCTTCCTTTACATGTCGATAAAGTTCACCTTCCAGATTTTCTTGTTTGCATTTAAGTTCAAAATCACTTTCAGTCATGGACTTGAAAACAGCCTCAGACCCATCGGATAGCAAGACTTTCAGCTCTAGCACATGCTCTCTGGTACTACCATATACGATAGAGGTGGTACCACAACTGTTGTTACCAACCATCCCGCCTATCATGGCTCTGGTAGCTGTACTCGTAATAGGGCTAAAAAAATACCCATATTCCTTTAAGTAATTGTTCAATTCATTTCTCACAACTCCTGGCTGAACCCTTACCCATCCTTCGTCCTTATTGAACTCAATGATTTTGTTTAGGTATTTGGAAACATCCACAACTATCCCATCTCCCACACACTGACCGGCTAGGGAAGTTCCTGCTGTTCTTGGAATTAATGATAGGTTATTTGAATTGGCAAAATGAATTAGTTTTTTTATATCAGAAGGGCTTTTAGGCAAGGCCACAGCTGTGGGTAGGGACCGGTACACTGAAGCGTCAGTGGCATACAAAGTTTTCATCAAACTATCGTAATGCAGTTCACCATCCAATTCAAGCGACAACTGGCTCAAAAGTGGACTGTCTATTTTTGTTTTACTCATGACCCAAAAATAAAACAGTTAATGCTAGAAAAGAACTAGGATCAATGTTTTTATTTAAGTAAAATAATCTTTCTTACCATTTTGATTTCTATTCTGGTAAATGAAGGTTAATTTTCTAAAAAAATAATTAAATGTTTATTACAATCCCACTTGAACCCAAACAAATCTCCTACCTGAAAGGGAATGGAATGTTGCTTTCGGGCGAAGAAGTAATTGATTCGTATCAGGCAGGAAAAGGGAACATGAATGTCACCCTGAAGATAAAAACCAACAAACGCATCTTTGTCCTGAAACAATCTCGGCCATTTGTTGTCAAATTTCCGGAAGTGCCTGCCCCATTAGATAGGATAGAAATAGAATTAAAATTCTACAATGAAATAAATAAAGACAATTTATTGGCCTGCTTTTCTCCAGCCGTATTGGGATTTGATAAAAATGCCTGGCTCTTGGCCATAGAACACCTAGATGAAGGAGGCGATTATTTGTGGTTATATGAAAACAAAAACAGCCTCAATAGAGAGGTAATAGACCTTTTGTTGACCTACCTTAAAAAACTGCACCAATTACCCGTAACCGATTTCCCTATCAATCAAGAGATGAGGAAACTGAATCACCAGCACATTTTTGTATTGCCTTTTTTACCTGACAATGGATTTAACCTGGACCAAATCCAGGAAGGCTTACAAGATCTATCTACCATGGTGAAAGACAAGCCTGAACTAATAGAGAAAATAAATCTTTTAGGGGAAAGGTACCTGAAGCCGGGAGATGTGCTTATCCATGGAGATTTCTATCCAGGTAGCTGGTTTGAGACGGAAAAGGGATTAAAAATCATAGATACAGAATTTGCATTTTTAGGCGAGCCAGAATTTGATTTGGCCGTCATGTTAGCCCATTTAAAACTTTCATCCACTGCTGTAAGCGAACTACTTAGAATCATTGAAAGCTACCCCTTAAAAAATGAAATTTTAGCACAGTATACTGGTGTTGAAATATTGCGTAGACTGTTTGGCTTGGCACAACTTCCCCTTTCTCTATCCTTAGAAGAGAAAAAAAAATTAGCAACATTTGCCATAAATCTGATTATGAATGAGAAATTTTAACTTTTGTATCTATGTTTTCATTGGCTGTTGTTTATGGGCCTGTGAAGGGGGAAAACAAGAGAATATTAAAAAAGCTGACTTACCAGTTTCCGAACTAAGCCAATCTGAGCTATCTGATAAAGTGAAAGGCCTGATTGTGGGAAGTGCCATTGGTGATGCCATGGGAGCTCCTACAGAAATGTGGGCCAGGGAAGATATTCAAAAGACCTATGGTTGGGTTACTAGTTTGGACACCATGGTTCGAGAAGTCTCGCCAGAGGGAATATGGAAGGCAAATCTACCCGCTGGAGGTACTACAGATGATACCCGTTGGAAAGCCTTGATTGTGGATTTCATGTCGGAGCAAAATAGCCTGAGCCTAGATGTAGACGCCTTCTCTAATCACATTATACATACTTACGAAGCATATTTTAACAGGTACAAATCCTTGAAGCCTGACCAAACCAAAGACTTGGAAGAGACAAACCTTAAAGTCTTGTGGTTACAAGAATGGTATAAGGTCTCTCTTGCCATAAAGGAAAATAAACTCAAACCTTACCAAAAGGCCATGGGTAAATTCTATGGTGGTGAAATGGTATGTGCCGGCTTATTGTATGCCCCTACTCTGGGCTTATTGTACCCCGGCGACCCGGAAATGGCCTACAAGCAAGCCTATAATTTAAGTATTTACGATCTGGGACTGGCCAAAGACATCAGTGCCCTCTCTGCTGCTATGACATCTGCTGCACTTACTGCTAATGGTAATCAAAATGCGGTTTTGCGTGTTTTAAAGGATATAGACCCCGAAGGTTACTTCTCTAGTCGTCTTGTAGGTAGAAGCAGTTATCGGGTATATGAGTTGGCTCTGGATATTGTTGCAGAAGCCAAAGACAGTTTAGGTACAGATTTAAAACCAAACAAAACCACCTTAATCCCAGAGTCCTCTATTCTTCGTGCCTACCAACTCCTAGATCAGAACCTCCAAGACATGCCTTTCCATGCTGCCGAAATCCACCTTCAGGTACTTACAGCCATGCTTTTCAACGATTTCAAATTTAAGGAGACAATGATTTTCCTAGTAAATTATGGGAGAGACAATGATACTACCGCAGCGATTGCTGGGGCTATTTTAGGTGCTTACCACGGCTATGCCCAACTACCCATAGAAATGCGGGAACAGGTGGAAAAAGTAAATGATGAATTATTGGACATAAATCTTGAAAAATTGGCGGAAAAGCAAATTAATAATACCCTTTCACTTTACTTTTGGCCCGATTAAATAGTTTTTAAGTAATAAAATAAAACCACCCAAAATAACAACTATGGAAAGTAATGTGTTAACTGCTGTTTTTCTCCCTTTAGCGCTGGCTTTTATTATGCTTGGCATGGGACTAACCCTAAGTATAAAGGATTTTAAAAACATCTTTGTTTCCCCTAAGGCATTAAGTCTTGGTCTTTTTTGTCAATTAATTATGTTACCGGTCTTGGGATTTATCCTCATCCTTGCCTTTGGTCTCTCAGGTACTATGGCTGTAGGTGTTATGATCATTGCAAGCTGCCCTGGAGGACCTACTTCCAATATGATTACCCACCTTTGCAAAGGGGACACGGCCCTTTCTATCAGCCTCACCGCAATGAGTTCTATCATAACGATCATCACCATTCCTCTGTACATCAACTATTCAATTATCTTTTTTGGTGAAGAAGGAATAGTTGCACTACCTGTTTTACAAACCATTGTCCAAATAACCGGTGTGACGCTAGTTCCAGTCGCCATTGGTATGTTCTTAAAACATCTCTTTCCTGCCCTCTCCCAAAAAGCTGATAAAACAGTAAGAATCGCCTCTATTGTGTTTTTTGTAATCATTGTAGGTGGTGCCATCTTTAAGGAGAAAGACAATATTATCGGTTTCTTTGCCGAAGCAGGTCCAGTTACCTTGATCTTGAATGTGCTTACCTTCGGTTTTGCCTTCTTGCTTGCCAAGCTTTTTGCATTGCCTTACAAGCAACAAATATCCATTAGTATTGAATCAGGCATTCAAAATGGCACACTTGGCATCATGATCGCGGCCACCTTATTGCAAAATTCCGCCATGGTGATCCCTGTAGTCATCTACAGTCTGATCATGTTTATTGCCTCCATATTGGTAATCGTATTTGCAGGGAAAAATGAAAAGCCAGAATTGGCGAGCAATTGATTGTGAAATCAATTGCTCCTATTGCTGGAATGTTAAAACTTGTTTTTAGAATTGGTTTTCCTTTAAATCTTTTGCCAGACTGGCAACTTTCAATTTTCTGTTCCGCTTTATGTATGCCATGTCTGATGAATTGTCAACCATCAACTGCCGGTTGTAGTAATTGATATGTTCAAAAATGCCAAATAAATTGGCTAAAACAGCCCAAAGCATTAAATTTTCTGGGATAATTTTCCAGTTATTTAAAAAAAGTTGGATGATAAAAACTACAGGTATTAACCTTATCAACAGTAAATTTAATTTCTTTGCGTTTTTAAAAAGGTTTAAGTTTTTTTCTTGATTGAAAGGCTTTTCTATCAATCGATAGTATTTCAATTTCCAGTAGTGTTGTCCTTGGATCAATATTACTATGCAGATCAAGAGACCATATAGTAGAAATACAATATCATATATGGAATTCTTAAAAATGAGGTAAATAAAAATCAATGGAAATGAAACAAAAGCATGAAACCTTTCCATTGGGTAATATTTCTTTAGTCGGTTAATTAGTTTTTGTTTACCCATCTTTTCTGTTTAGTCCATAGCTTTGAATAAAAAGGGCAGACCCAATAAATTCAAAATATCTAAAAAGGCTTTTAATTTGTAAAGCCGTCCGAAAGTATAAATGTAGGAAGATATTTTCGCTTACTTAAGAGCCAAGAGAATCAAAAAAATCCTTTAACATCACTGAGGTTGGAAGCGTAAAGGTCAATGGCAAAAGAATTGTAATCACTTTTATCCACCATTTCTTTTTTGAAAGCAAAACAAGAATGACCCCTATTGGGTATAAAATAAGGCTTAGGAATAGAAAAAACATTGTCCATGAAAAATAACTGGCCAAAAGTATGGCAACAAGCCCTCCAATGTAGAAAGCATTGCGTTTTTTTAATTCTTCCATCATGTAAATTTTAGGGTTTTGATAATAATTGCAGGCTAATCAAGCTGAAATTTGCAAAGGATAACCCACTCCTGGAAAGGTAGAGAAGCCACTACCAATAGGTTTTAATTCTATATATTATCCTAATATAACAATTAAATATTTTACAATAATGATTTAAAAGAATTTTATTTTGAACCAAGTATAATAAACCAGCCTACTATTGGCCAAACCTTCTTTTTTGTATTCGATCATAATCCATCCTATAATTTGGGTTTTCCGTCTTTAATAACCTGTCCCAAAACCTAAAATACAAACCATAATTCCCCTTAGGTTTTGCATGATGAAGATTATGATAAGTTGAGCTAATGAGGACTTCAAATAAAAGAGAGTTCCTGAACCATTTTGGTGCAATTTCATAGCCTAAATGCCCATAAACGTTAATACAAAAAGACAATAACCCAAAAAATATCAATGAAAAAGGATGCATGGGAATCAAACATAAAATTAAAGGAACAGCCATGGCTTCGGTAATTGTTTCATAAAAAAATCTGGAGGCTTGGCTAAACAAAATCAAATCAACATTGGCCACAACCTGATGTTCTGGGATTAATTTTAAGGTAATTTCTTCTCCCTTGTCATTGATGTTAAAACAACGAACCAAACCACTTTTAATATAGAAAACATCATTCCTTTTGGAGCCTTCATTTATGAGAAGCTCTTTCTTGCTAAATGAACCATTTTTTGAAGCCTTTAATAAAACCTGGATATCCTTTAAACTAAGCTCCTTGCCAAACTTATAAATTTGTTTTAATCTGTTTAAATCGACCAAATAAGTTAAAGCTAATTGTATTTGAAATTCCTAAGCTAAAAATAGAATATACACAGCATAAAGAATATTTCCATTATCTAGGCATTATTAACCCTACTTTTCAATACAATTGCTTAATAAAATCCTCTTTTTGAGAGGAATTGCTTTGCTTTTAGCTGCAATTTTCAGCAATTCCTGTTTCTTTTCTTTTGCGAATACCAGTTGAAATAAGGATGCCACTGTTAAACTGTTTTCAGGCCGTTCTACCAGAATAAATTCGTCACCAATGCCAACATGTCCTTCTTCTAGAATGCTTACATAAGTACCTCCAAAACCATGTTCAATAAATTGCTTAAGTACTTTTTGGGTTCCAAATTTATGTCCAAACTTATAACAGGGTTCTCTGTATTGGGAAATCTGAACCACGGCATCCCCTACATTATAAATCGCCCCCAGCAGCACCTCTCTTTCATCAAATCCACTAACTGTAAGGTTTTCTCCAAACATGCCCCAAGACCAATCAAGATCAGGATACAAATCCTTCCAGTAGGGGTATTGTTCAGCAGAAAACAAATAACAGGCTTTATAATAGCCTCCATGATTCAAGCGATTGGAAATCTCATCACCTAAAACATCGTTTTTCGTTAAATAGAGCCGTTCATTTGTAGGCTTTTTATAGATGCCAGTTGTTTCTTCCTTGCCTTTCCAAAGAAAGGTAGTTGGTGTTCCAATATTCGTTGAGATTATTTTCATAGGCTGTTATTTTCAAGAATTCCCTATATACGAAGAAGGATAACAATGCTTTGACCCTTCCCTATTCATTACTTTACTTGTTCAATTAATTCGAGTCTTTTGACGGTACTGTTTACTTCTAAAATTGAACCTGGAGACAATACTGCATTGGCACCAATTTTAGAATTATCGCCTACCAATGACCCGAATTTTTCTGTTTTTGTATCAATTAGCTGTCCATTATGCTTAATGAAAATCGTTTTAATCTGTCTTTCATTATAGTGGTTGGCACAAATTGAACCTGCTTCAAAATTAATGTTTTTGCCTATTACACTGTTCCCAATATAGTTGAAGTGGGCCACCGCTGAATGATCTAAAATTATCGATTGTTTGACTTCTGAACCCGGACCGATCTTAACAGATTTACCTAAATAAATAGGCCCTCTAAAGTAAGCGTGTGCACCTATAAAGCAATTTTCAGAAATAATTAGGCTCCCCTTCAAAATTGCGCCTTGTTCTATCGTTGCCGTTTTATGTATTGCAATATTGTCTTCAATCCTATATTCAGATGACAGTTTGGATATTCGTTCATTAATGGTGTTTTCCAAGTCGTTGACAAACTCCCAAGGCGCTTTATTGATGCTTTGAGGGAAAAGTAAACTAAACCCGTCAATATATTGCCCAATATTTATCATACTTCGTAAAATTCGATTGGCAAGTTGTCTGGGTCAGCTATAAAGGTAAACTTCTTATTGGTGAATTCATCTATTCGAACTTCTTCTGCTATTACTTCCTTTAAATTCAAATATTCAATCGCCTCGTTTATATCCTTTACTCCAAAAGCAATATGCCTCAGACCATTCGCTTCGGGCCTTGAGGGTCTTGATGGTGGGTCTGGAAAAGAGAAAAGTTCGATTAAATATTGCCCGTTTAAGGAAAGGTCAAGTTTATAGGATTGCCTTTCCTCTCTGTAGATTTCTTTGTCAATCGTAAATCCTAAAATATCGGTGTAAAACTTTTTAGATCTATTGTAGTCCGAACAAATTATTGCGATGTGGTGTAGCTTTTCAATTTTCACTATATCTATTTTTGGTTGCTGTGGGTAATGTACAATGGAGGAAAATACCTATCCCTAAGTGGTGTTTATCCTTGAATGCATTACTAATTTAATGGATTAATAAGTATTGTTGCCTACATGAAAGTAAATTTCATCGCTGCTTGTTCCAAAATGCCTGATTAAAGTGCAATGCACCTAAAATCTATTTTAATCGTCCTATTAGAAATCATTTCCGGGACACGAAATACTTCAATCACTATTGCCAATAATTAAACATTGCTTTCAGCTATTATAATTAAAGCATTTGATTCGCATACCAAGCCAGCCTCACTTTGGAAAACTGAGGCGATTAATTGAGGCGTTTATTACCTCTTCCAAAAGTTCTTAAAATATAATTTATCAGTCCCTTTAGTTATTAAATAATTAAAAAGCATTGCATTAAGCTCAGCTTCTTAATTACTTATTTAACTTGGCAGATAGTAAAAGGTTACTTCTTGAAGGATTTTCTTTATTTTTCGTACTATTATAATATGGTTCAGGCCACAAGTCTTTAAATATAAATTTGAAACATGTCTTTTGAAAAACTCAAGCTCCATCCTTCGATACTATCCAATATTACTTCTCTGGGATATGAGAGCCCTACGCCTATTCAAACTCAAGCCATCCCTGTGTTAATCAAAGGAAGGGATCTACTAGGAATTGCTAAAACAGGCTCAGGCAAGACAGTTAGTTATGTGGCGCCAATATTGAATAAAATGGCCTATGGACCTGCGCCTAAAAAAAGTAGGCAGCCAAAAGTTCTGGTTCTAGTCCCATCTCGAGAATTGGCTATTCAGGTTGTCGAAGTATTTAAAGAATTGTCTCATAAGTTACCCCATCCGATCAAATCTATGGCCATCTATGGTGGTGTATCCATCAATCCTCAAATGAAAGCTATTTTCGGAGTGGACATATTAGTTGCCACCCCAGGACGATTGCTAGACTTACAAAGGTCCAGTGCTATAGATCTATCAAAGGTGGAAACATTAGTGTTAGATGAAGCTGATAAGATGTTAAATCTTGGTTTCGAAAAAGAAATGCAAGAAATCTTTGCGCTTTTGCCTGGCAAAAGGCAAAACATGTTGTTTTCGGCAACATTAAGTGATCAGTTGGCAGGAATCAACCGTGTATTGCTTTCAAATCCAGAAGTTGTGGAAGTAAAGGACAATGCTGAAGATGTGGAATTGATAAACTTATCTGGCTACTTCGTGAGTGATGAGCGCAAAGGCCCTTTGCTAAGACACTTACTCAGAGAAAATGAAATGAGCCAAGTATTGGTATTTACCTCTTCTGGGGTTAAAGCAGATGCGGTAGCTAGAAAGCTATACAATAATGGGTTTGAAGCAGATTCAATCCATGGGAAGAAGAGTCAGTTTGCAAGATTAAAGGCATTAGAGGATTTCAAATCCGGAAAAATACAAGTATTGGTGGCTACAGATTTGATCTCTAGAGGGATTGATTTCCTTGAGCTTCCTTATGTTATAAATTATGAATTGCCTAGATCTCCTAAGGACTTTGTACACCGAGTAGGCCGTACTGGGAGAGCCAAAACTGAGGGCTTGGCCATCACTTTTGTAACAAGAGATGAAACCCACCACTTCAAAGTAATTCTGAAGAAAATGAAGCGTTATATCGATATGGTGGACAGTGAAACCTTAGATTTTTAACCTTACGGTTACTACTTGGGCCAATAATACCAGCCCACTTAAACCCGAAATATGCAATAGACATTCTATTACTTGATGAAAACGCTATAAAATCAGCCACTTCGGTGCTATTTTCAATTTCACCATAGCGGTGCTATGCTAAAATCTCCAAACGGCCTGATTTTCTTGCGATTGCAACACTTCCCGTAAACACGGGACAGGCATCACCCCTGACCTTGTCAGGGCGGAGAAATCCTATCACATAATCCGGGTTAAAGCGTAATAAGAGCAAATTCTATTGACCTCATTGTTAAATTAAATAGATATTCTGCTTTGATGTCCAATAGAAATATACACAATTAAAGACAAAAACGGTTCGGATTAAAACCCGGACCGTTTTTGTTTCAATGCATTGTTCATCACCTTATTCTGTCTAATTAGGCGAATGTAGACCAAGTTTATTTCCTTCTGTATCTAAAAACAAGGCGAAAAATCCACTTTCATCCGCATGGGCTGTTTTCGGAACAATGATTTTCCCACCATTTCCCTCGACCTTACCAAGGATATTTTGAAGGTTATCTCCACCATTTAAATACAGCGTAAGGCCATCAGCTGAGGGATTGTACCCTTCCCCTTTCATTATAACGCCTGTAACCATTTGTTCTTCGTATGGAAATACTCCCATTTCCATACCTGGCATCTCCATTTTCTCAATGGGAATGCCTAAAATTGCTTGATAAAAATCTACTGCTCTTGAAAGATCCGTGGCTGGAATTTCAAAAATTGAAACATGGCTTTTCATATATTTTTTCTTTTGATTTACCTGAGTGTCAACCGCTATTGCTTCGGTTTTGGTTTCGTTTTGGCTGTTGCAGGCCATCATACTAAAGCTTAGTAATGTGGCTGTATAAAATAAGGCTTTGTTCATATTGTCATCTTAATAATAACAATACAAATTTAGAACACTAGTAAAGACCAAAATTGTAAAAATGCGTCAGCCAGACTATTTGTAAAAAAGGGTAGAAAGTGCCATACTTTCATTGCCTAAAAACTTTTTCGGGTTGATGCCGGTAAACTCTTTAAAGTCTTTTATAAAATGGGCTTGGTCAAAATACTCACTTTCATAAGCGATATTGGTGAGGTTTTCAGTCTCTTTGTTGAGCATCATTTTTAGCGCAGTTTGTAATCGGATTACTTTACCTAACTGCTTTGGGCTAACACCTATTTGTTTCAAAAAATTTCTTTCAAGTTGTCTCCTCTTGGATAGATCCCCTTTAAGAATTGCACCTATTGAAGCACTTCCATTGGTTAATAACAGGGCATCAATGGTCGATTTTACGATAGAATCAATAGTTGATTTTTCATTCATCTTATCTAAAAGAAACCTTTCAATTATCCCTATTCGTTTCCTACTATCGCTTGCCTGAATTATCTTTTTTTCTAAGACATTGCCGTCTTTTGCACCAAACAACAATTCAATTGGCGTTTCCTTATTCACCAGGTTTTTAATCGGAATGGTTACGAAGTTTGCAAAACCATAAGGGTAAAATCGAATCGCAAAAGTATTGACATAACCTGTTGGCTCAATATAAAAAGGTTCTATTGTTTGCCCAAGCACCATTGCACGTGGTTGAATAATGAATTCACTTTCCGAAGTATAGCGTTTTATGTCATCTCCCAGGATAAAAGCCATTTCAATACAGCCATCAGGTATAATCCTTTGCTTTTGGCCATCCAATTCAGCAGGAACCTCTAAAGTCCAATAGCAGTTTACAAGTGCTTGTAAATCTGGATGTGGTTGAAATGTTTGGTAGTTCATGGCTTCTTTGAAAGTCTTTTTCGTGAAGAATAAGGTTTTAAGCTATTTGGAGAATGGAGCAATTAAAATAGTAGGGTTAAGCGAGCTATTTAAAGGCTCAGGCTGAAAGTAAATAAGGCTAATGGTTCGAAAACTGCTCTCCCAATTCAATGTAACATTAGTGGACATTTCTTTTTTCCCACTCGTTCGAAATCCTTTTAATATACATCACATGCCCCCCACCTTCAGCCATTCGGACATCAAGTTTGGTTTTAGCATTAACTTCCTGTCTTCGAATTGTATAGGATTCTTTGTTGGTAAGGAAATTAGAATTTTCGGCATCCTCATAAAGTATTGCCTCGTAATTTTCATCCTTCGACAAAAAACTTAAATCCAATGTAATCGAGCGAGCCTCTCTATTGGAAAGGGAGCCTATAAACCAATCCTCTCCTGCTTTTCTGGCAATACTGACATAATTATCCAATGCTGCATCCAGCACTTTAAAACTATCAAATTGTGCTGGCATTTTCCGAATACAGTCAAACAAATCTTCTTTTTTCAAATAGGCTTCAGGGCTATCTGGCAATACCATCCATCCAGAATAGATGGTAATAAGCTTAGCTACTTCTGCAACTACAGTTCCTGGTAGCTCCTCGAAAACTTTAGGCCTACCCATATGTGCAGTATTTAAATCAAACCATCCATTGGTCATATCCAAAGGCCCTGCAATCTGATTAATTAAAATTTGATTGATAGCTGTTTCGGGGAAATGAGAATATTTGGCATCTCCCTGAGCATGACCAAATTCTTTGGTAATAAGGTTGGGCCATGTTCTTCTATCTCCACTTGGGGGAATTGGATTGTCATGAAAGTCTACCATTAATTTATACTTGGCACACAGGGCTACAATGGCCCTGGTATTCTTCACCTTTTCTTCTGGCCCGCCTTTCATAAAGCCATATTTCACCCCAACGGCACCCCATTCTGAAAACTGCTTCAAAACCCTTTCCAGTCCAAATTTTTTAGCCCCCACATCATTTAAATAAAGGATGATCCCAATATTTTTATCGGCTGCATATTGCATACATGCTACAATGTCAATTCCTTCTCTTGTAGTGGTAGGATCAGAATTTTCATTGAACTCATCCCCATACCAATCAGCATCAATTAATAAGTACTGAATATTATTTTCAGCAGCGAAATCAATCATTCTTTTATGGGATGCTGTATTAAGTTCATATTCAAAACCATCGGCAGCTTTGTAACCCAAAACACGCCAATCCCACAGAGATTTACCCGGCTTTACCCATGAAAAGTCTTGATTTTTGCTGGGTTCATTTAGATTCACCACCAAGTCAGATTCAACCAAATCACCCACCTTTTCTCCCAACATTAAAGCCCTCCAAGAGGTCTTAAAAGGTTGGTTGCGTTTTGAATAGGCTATATGGAAACCAAGTGATTTGTCATTGGACGAAGCAGCAATGGTAAAAGGAGCAAATTCCATTATTTCTGCTTCATGGATGGCCATAAAACCATTGTCATGAAATTGCATAACAATAGGAGTTCTAACTTCTTTAATACTTTTTTCCGTCCTGAGAACAGGTCCTACATTGTGTTTTTCACCATTGTATGCCCAATAGGAATAGTCACCTCTGAAATTTAAGCTGGTTAATTCCTGATCAATTTTTACACTGTCTTGAATGGCTTCAGAGGGGAAAATATACCGATAGGCAAAACCATCATCATAAACCCTGCACTCAATTTCATACCAATAAGATGAGGACTGGTTTTTTGAAACTTTGAAATTAAATCCATTGTAATGGTTGTTGACAATCGCTTGTTTACCATTTATGGTTTCCCAGGTTTCATTAATCTCTTTCTTTTTTAAATCGCTAAAAGATACATTTTCAACAAAACTAATACCGTTTACTTTTAGTCCTATTATGGAGGTTTCCAGAATCGTATCCGAACCATTAATTACAGTAAAAATACTGGAATTGTTAATATTTGAAACATTGACCTGCAGCACCCCATTTGGAGATAACAAATGATAATCACTTTTTTTTGAACAAGATACAAAAGCCAATAAAACCAATATTATGGAAATCTTAATCTTCATACTGGCAAGTTTTTTGTTTTAACCCGGATTATGTAATAGGATTCGTAATGAGTGTTGCATATTTCGGGTTTAATGGAGGCCACATCTGTCGCAATAATATCACCTAGAAATAATACCTCAATCTAATATGCTTTTAAGGTATTTAAAAGGATTTTCTCCAACATAATGGGAATGCCTGTAATTTTACTGGGTCAGCCTAAGGTCTATAGCAATGCGGCAATCTTATCCACTAATATTTGCCAAAAAGCATAATATTTTTAGTCCCTTACTATTTTCACTATACGGCTGTATATGATTTCTGCAAGATTCCAATCATAACCATCAAAGTTAGTTGTATTGTTAAATTGAATCACAACCGTATCAATGTCTTTGAAGTATTTTGCAATACTCTGATAGCCAACAATCAAACCGGTATGCTCATACACATAAATTGAGGAATAGATTTCCTGTTCCCCTTCTTCAAACAGTGAACCATCGTTTAATGCTCTCAAGAATGTACCCACATCAGCTGCTGTGGCTAACATTCCTTGTTCCTCCGTCTTAAAATCCTGCTCCTCCCCCACATAATAGCCACTCATTACATCGTCTATATTTACTTCACTAAGTGAAGCAAAAGTATTGTTTAGTCCAAGTGGTATTAAAATCTCCTCCTTGATAAATTGGTTGTGATTGTATCCCACAACTTTATCAATGATCTGGGTAAGCAACAAGTAATTGGTGTTCGAATATTCATAATCATCACCTGGTTCAAAACTAGCCGGCATTTCAATGGCTAATTCAAGTGCTTCCTTATTGAAATTCGGACGATTTTCCCAGTAAGCAGGATTATCGATAAAGTTGGGTATACCAGATCGGTGTTGCACCATTAATCTCAAAGTAATTCTTTCTGCAAATTCAATTTTCCCCACAAGTTCAGGGAAGTAATCAGCAAGGGTATTGTCCAAAGACAAACGTTTGTCATTCGCTAATTTAGCGATAGCAACTGCGACATATAGCTTGCCTATACTGGCAATCTTAAATAGGGCATCTGGACGGGCAGGTATTTTCTTTTCCCGGTCATGCCAGCCGGCTGTATACAATGCGGGTGACTGGCCTGCTTTATCCACATAGACTACCATTCCATCAAAGCCATAGTCAATTGCTTCATTTACTTGATCCTGAACTGTGTCCGGTAATGGCATTATCCAAGCCTTAACCAAAATCCACGGTACAAAGGCCAAAGAACCTATGCTTGCAAGGATAAATACTATTCTGAGTATTTGTTTTGTTCGTTTCATAACCGTAAAGTTTCAAACCGATTCGCTATTATTTAATTGCGGTTTAGCTATCGGCAGTTTGTCCGTTTTATGTCCCATGACTAAAACTACATTCCCTCGCTTATGGCCCTTATCAATATACCTATGGGCATTTCCAACTTGTTCTAAGGGATAACTCTTGTCTATAATTGATTTTAGTTTACCTGTTTCAATGATCTCCTTTACTTCATTAAATAGTAATTTCAATTCAGCAACGGGTTTTAATCCTGTAGCAGAAAACTTTGCCTTCTTACTTCCAAAAATTGAGGTCCGTAGCATTTGGAAAAGGAGTGGCATTCCCAGTACAGGTGAGACATACATTCCCTTTTCAGTCAAAGAACTTTCGCATGCTGAAAATGACAGTTGCCCTATGGTATCGTAAATAATGTCATATGTTTGGTCATTTTTAGAAAAGTTTTGTTTCGTGTAATCAATAACATGATCGGCACCTAATGACTTGACCAATTCAATGTTTTGGGTACTACAGATTCCAGTCACCTCAGCACCATAGTATTTGGCAAGCTGTACTGCTGAAGTTCCTAAACTCCCTGAAGCGCCATTGATCAAAACTTTTTTTCCTGGTTTTATTTCAGCCAATTCCTTTAGAAAATTAATGGAGGTTAAGGCTCCATCGCAAACTGGCGCGGCTTCCTCAAAAGTCATATTATTAGGTAGGGTGGTAATTATTCCACCTTCAGGTAGACATAGATACTCTGCTTGTGTACCATAATTCTCAAGAGACTCTCCGAATACCCGGTCGTCTACCTTAAAAGTTCTCACCCCTTTCCCTATTGCTTCCACCACTCCTGCAAAGCCAGTTCCTGGAATGGGATTCTTGGGTTTCAACAGACCTAAGAATAAACGACCAATATAAGGCTTGCCTGTGCGCATCATACTTCCAGCTCTGGTGACCGAAGCGGCATATACTTTTATCAAAACTTCATTTTCCTTAGGTATTGGCTTTGGTACTTCTTGTACTTGAAGAACCTCCGCTGATCCATACCCTGTGCTTATTATTGCTTTCATCGTTAAGTGTTTTTGACAATTAAGATTTTGTTTTAATAATGAAACAAATGTAAGCCGGATGTTTTGGTAAAATGTTCTTGATTATAAATCCGAACCTATTGTAAGCCACTCTAATTCTGATTTTTAAGAAACTGCTTTGGAGTCAAACCTGTTTCTTTTTTAAAATAGGTGTTGAAAACAGTTTTTGAGTTAAACCCACTTTCATAGGCCAATCCTATTAGAGACAAGTGGGAATTGTTAGGGTCGTTCGCATTTTTTTTAAATGCTTCCACGCGGTAATGGTTGACAAACTCATTAAAGTTTTTACCAATACTTTCATTAAGCAACCAGGAGAGTTGATTTGGATGTATTTCTAAATGGTTGGCTAAAGATCGCAATGACAAATCACTATTCAGGTAGGGTTTTTCCTCCTCGAAAAGTGCTAATAATCGGTTTTTGTAGCTTTCTGTAGTATCCTCATCTAACAAAGCTTTTTTGGGGCCTATAGATTGAGGCTCATCGCTATTAGGATAAATGACTTTATGGTACTTCGTATATCTTGAATCCTTTTTTAAATCATTAACCAAAGGATCGGTGTACCTAAGGAGCAATAGGGAAGCCTTGTTTTGGAGGGACTTCTCAACCCATTGGAATGCCTTGTCGACCTCACCTAATACAGCGTGCATCAAGAATAAATAGGAATCAGACGTAAATCCATTAGATGCCTTGGCTTGTTCTTCTAATAGGTGTTGGTACTGTAAAGTTTTGGCTTTGTCTTTTTTCATCGCATAAGCCAAAGCAATGGCTCCGGTTTTTTCTCCTTCAATAATGACGTCTTCAGGCACATCATCAAAGTAAGTAATGACCTCCTCGTATTTTCCTAATTTCAATAAGCACAATGTTTTTATACTGTGGGCTGGAATATTTTTATTATTATTCGCTATGCAGCGATTCAGCATTGTCAGGGCTATTTGATAATCCTCAATCATATAATGGAAATAGGACCTGAAAAAATGGGTTTCATCTGAAAGTGGATTGATGCTTAATGCTATATCAAGGTGATTTTTTGCTTTAGCCCTATTGCCTGCAATGATATATAAAAAAGAAATAAATTGTTGTGCATCGGCATTGTTTGGATTGATCTCTATGGCTTTCTTCATTTGAGTAAGCGATTTGTCATAATCACATGCTATAAAAAAGGCTTGATTGGACAATTGATAAAAAACACCTGAAGATTCATCGTTTAATTCGATTGCCTGATTCGTATACTGAATAGTTCTCCCCCATGCTTCTTCAAACGGCATAAATCCAGTAGTTCCTAAAAAGCTATAACAGTCCGCATTTCCAACCAATGCATCAGAATAGTTGGGATCAATCTTTAATGCCTTATCATAATAGGAAATCGCCGTTTCAACATCCTTGGGATTCCATTTGTTTTTGTGAAATTTTGCTTTTAAACAGTACTCATAGGCACTGATACTTTCTGTTGGTTTGGTTACAAGGTGTTCATTTATTTCAAAGTGCCCAAAATGCTCTCTTAACTTATCCGCAATTAAAAGACTGATCTCATCCTGAACCTCGAAAATATTCTCCAGCTTCCTGTCCCATGTTTCCGACCAAAAATGAAAATCTTCCTCTGTTTGGATCAATTGCGCAGTAATCCTCATTGTATCACCAGCCAACCTTACACTACCTTCAAGAATGGCAGAAACATCCAACTCTTTCGCTATTTGTTTGATTGGAACATTTTTATTTTTGAAGAAGAAAGAGGAAGTCCTGGAAGTAACTTTCAGACTCTTAATTTTTGCCAGGGCATTGATGATCTCTTCCGTAATCCCATCACTGAAATATTCATTTTCAGCACTCGTACTCATGTTTGCAAAAGGAAGTACTGCAATGGTCTTATAGTTATTTTTTCGCTTTCCACTTATTTCCTGGAGTAGAGGGACTTTAATTCCCTCATTGCTAATTGCAAATACCTCCACTGGTTTTTCTATGTTCTTTAATTCAAAATGGCCAAGTGAAATTGTAGCAATAGTGGGATGGTTTTTTAGCTCATCATTTAATTTATTCGACAATAGAATACCACCCGCGACGCTCATGCTTTCAATCCGCGATGCGAGATTCACTCCATCCCCATACACTTCAGTTTCGCTATATACAATGTCCCCCATATGCAGCCCTATTCGCACTGGTACTGGATCACCATCTTGCAAAAGGTTTTGGATTTGGATGGCACAATTTGCCGCTTCAATAGCACTCTTGAAAACACTAAGCGTACCATCTCCATAATACTGAATGATTTCACCATTGTAGATTTTATGAAGGCTTTCGAAAACCTCTCGGTGCCGTGATCTAATCCTCATGGCCACAGCTTCATTTTTTTGCATCAATGCCGTATAGCCGACAATATCTGTAAACATGACGGCTGCCAATTGCCGTGTTATCTTACCTTTCATTAATTGTTTCTTCTGAAAATTTAAAAACCCAATGGCTCAGGAAAGTATCAATTTAACACATTCTCATTTTATAACCTTTAAAAATAAGAATAAAAAAAACAACTATCAGCATGCCCTTAATTAAACTCGAAGTATGCAATAGATATTCAATTAGGTGCTGAAATCGCCTCATAAAAAAACCTATCCTGTCAAATACAGGATAGGTCACGAAGTTTTACCACCAAGTCTTGCTAATAAGCTACTTTATTATTTTCTCATATGAATTCTAGTAACAAGATTTTAAACGGTCTTAATTTTTACCGTCTTTCACAATTACATCATGGGCACCGCCTTCAATGATACTGGTCGATGACACCAAAGTCAATTTGGCATCGGATTGTAATTCCTTAATTGAGGATATTCCACAGCTACACATAGTTGATTTAGTTTTCCCAATAGTTTGGTCTAAATTATCCTTTAACTTACCTGCATATGAAACATAACTGTCTACGCCTTCTTCAAATTTCAGATTGTCATTTCCTCCCATATCATAGCGTTGCCAATTTCTTGCTCTATTAGAACCCTCGCCCCAATATTCCTTAACATAATTTCCACCTACAAGAAGCTTTCTCGTCGGACTTTCATCGAAACGGGCAAAATACCTCCCCATCATTAAGAAATCCGCCCCCATGGCAAGTGCCAATGTAATATGATAATCCTGAACAATTCCTCCATCTGAACAGATGGGAATATATTCTCCACTTTCTATAAAGTATTCATCGCGTGCTTTGGCAACGTCAATAAGGGCAGTTGCTTGTCCTCTACCTATGCCTTTCTGTTCTCTGGTAATACAGATAGAACCTCCACCAACACCAACTTTTACAAAATCGGCACCAGCTTTGGCTAAATATAGGAAGCCTTCTCTATCTACCACATTACCAGCACCAATCAAAACATTGCCATCGTATTTTTCTTTCACATAAGAGATGGTGTCTTTTTGCCATTCTGAGAAGCCATCTGAAGAGTCAATACACAACACATCAACACCAGCTTCTACTAATGCTGGTACCCTTTCCTCATAATCTCTTGTGTTAATCCCTGCCCCTACCACCAACCTTTTCTTTTCATCTGACAGCTCGTTTGGGTGGTCTTTATGGCTGTCATAATCTTTGCGAAACACAAAATACTTTAATTTGCCATTCTTATCGACAATTGGCAAATTGTTCAATTTATGCTCCCAGATGGTATCATTGGCCTCATTTAAAGTGATTCCATCCTTTGCTGTTATCAAATTGGATAAGGGTGTCATAAAATCTTTCACCTTCTTACTCAAGCTTTCCTTGCTAACCCTGTAATCCCTACTCGTAATTAGCCCTAATAGCTTGCCACAAGAGGTGCCATCATCTGTTACGCCAACGGTTGAGAAACTCGTCTCTTTTTTTAAGGCCAATACATCCTCTAGGGTATGTTCAGGCGTTAAATTGGCTCTACTTTCTACAAAGCCAGCCTTATATTTTTTTACCTCCATCACCATTTTGACTTGATCTTCAATTGACTGAGAACCAAAGATAAATGACAGGCCTCCTTCTTTTGCCAAAGCGATGGCAAGTCCATTGTCAGATACCGATTGCATAATGGCAGAGACAAAGGGAATATTTAGGGTGATTTTCGGAACTTCCCCTTTTTTATACTTAACTAATGGTGTTTTTAGATTTACTGTGTCTGGGGTGTTTGACTTCCTTGTTAATCCAGGTAATATCAAGTACTCGCTGAAGGTCCTTGAAATTTCATTTATTATATTTGCCATATTTTTTTCAAATAAAATTCTACAAAATTAGAAATTAATTTTGGTAGATATGCTTAATTTATAATTTACTCTTCATTTTAAGCCATTGTCTATTCTGAATCAAAGGTTTAGAATTAGAATTGGCTACCGATTCCCTTGCCCTAACTAAACGATTGCATGATATTTATAATATTAAAATTAGGTTAATAGCTTTAATTAGTTTATAAAATATTGTCAAAACTGTCGTGAATTGCTATCAATTCACTGCAAATTAACCTTTATTTCGTTCACCTTCTGATTACGAACTATGCTTAACTTTAAATATCCATGCCATAAATTTTCCTGATATTTTATAAGCAGTTCTGAAATGTTTTTTATTTTTTCCCCTTCAACCCCAACAATAACATCGCCATCCTTTATTCCTGACATTGCTAATTTACTTTCATTTTTTACACTTAACACAATTACCCCATCCATATTATGTAAACCTGATGCAGATTGTTCTGCTAGGGTTTCCACATTTTTAAGTGTAGCACCAAGCCAACCTTTTGTGCTTTTGGTGTCATTTTGAAAATAGGGCGCATTTAATTCTGGAATGCTCGGTTGTTTGGCAATGGCTTTTAATTCCGCTTTTTGAACGCCAAAATTGTCCATAGGAAAATTTTTGAATCCCAATTGAAGTGCAGGAGAATTCTCTGCAACCGTAAAGTCCCCCGTTTCAGGAGAAACAAACATTGGATTTCCGTAAAGACTATTGGTATCAGTATTGTTTTCCTGAGCTAAGACCAAAGACTCGGCATCAGGAAATAGGTTATAATCCACTTCCTTACCCCAACCCGTAAGCCGAATTGGGAAATGTTTGGTCATTGTAATGTTTTTTCTAAAAACATCTTTACTATTGGCAAACCAAACATGTGGATGAAAACCGTTGTTTACCATTATATTATTTTCAACTACCCTATCAAAACCTTCACGAAGTTTGAGACCTCCGTTCAAGCATAAATTATTATAAATATGGTAATTGGATGAGCCATCATCTAAATCAATATCCCAACCATGGTCACAACGAAAACGATTGTTTCGGATAATGGTTGTGTGAATGGCATCCCAATAGGGCATTTGAGGATTTGCTTGTACTAAACTGTCAATAATTTTTCTGTTTGGATGCCAGAAACGGTCTCTACCCCAAGAGTTGAATGCTCCATGATCCCCAGTTTCCATAACAGTATTAAACACATCATTATTTTCAATAAGATGTCCTCCCCAAGTACCTTCACTTACATTGATTCCTGCCCGCGGGACCTCATAAATACTATTGTTTTTCACATGAATATTCATGGCCATAGAGATCTGAACTCCTGCCACTTGCTTTTCTATGCGTCCAATTTTATAAATCAGGTTGTTCTCAACTTTACAGTCTGCGGGATACAAATCATTGGTTGGGCCTTGAATACTGTCGATCTCTGCAATAGGGACATACTCGTTGTATTGATAAGATGCTGAACGAACAGCAGTAGAATCTCCCACAAAACTGATTGCTGTTGCCCCACAATCATGAATGTGATTACCAATTATTTCAGTATTTCTATTGTACCCATTGACGAAAATCACGTTCCCTCCTAAATTGATAAATTCGCATTCCTTAATAGTGATGGACTCGGTTCCGCTTAATAAAATTGACCCTCCTCTGTAGATTGTCCAATCGCTACGAAGCAACTTACTATAATCCTCCATAAAAGTTCGCATGGCATGTTCAAAACGTATCCCTTCAATATTGACATTTTTAACAGGATTTTCGGAGTTCCCAATTACCTCAATAAGGTGCTTTAAAGTGGATACCTCAGTGGTTGAATTGACTAAATCAGTACCGTCCTTAGCCCACAGGTAAAGTTTGTTTTCCTGTTTATCAAAATACCATTCTCCTTCACTGTCCAACTCTTCAAAAATATTTTCTACCATTCTAAGTTCAGGGTGCATAGCTGAAGGTCTATTATTTTGATGTCCACCAATTAGACTTAGTTCTCCAGTTGAATCTACCCCAGTTATCTGATAATGAAAACCACCCCATCGGCCACGATGCATGGCGTGTACAAAACCTCCCTTAGGTTCCTTCCATAACGCTACACGTTCTTTTGCTATGGCATCCTCAGCATGGCCTTGCCAAGCCCCTCCATTTTCATCGAAATTAGGATACCTAGCCAGAATCTGCTTTTCTCCATTGATAAATAGCTGATTAAAAACCAGGTCTTCTTTAAGCTCGGTAATCCAAATATTTTTATCGAATGCTTTCCAGTTTGTCTCCAGAACCGTTGAACCTTTAACACTTACTTTGTCTGTACCTTCCCCGATAAGAGCGATATTGCTTAGTTCTGGGGGAATTACCAAAGGGGTTGACAAATGATATTCCCCTTCCTTCAAATGGATGGTTATCGTTTCATTGGTATTTTTTCTGATTTTAATTGCTTCTTCCAAGGCTTTTTCAATGGTTTGGAAAGGCATTTCACTTGTTCCATCATTCTTATTATTACCATTGGCACTAACATAAATGGTTAGCTCTTTACTGCCACAACTTATAAGAACAAATGTTGTTAGTAATACAATAATTTTTGCTTTTAAATTATCCACTGTTTTTTTTTAAATTCTTTGATATGTTTAAGAATCCCACGTTTTTCCAAGTACAATAAATATCTTTTATAGTCTAAGGGTAATTATCTCTTGATAGCATTCCTATTGTCTTGATCCTAAGATAGGAAAATATGCAGTCATTTAAATCCAGTTATTGTAATAGGATTTCTCCACCCTGACAGTAGTCAGAGGTAAAGCCTGTCACCTGTTTAGGGGAATTGTTGCAATCGAGAGAAAATCAGGCTGTTTGGAGGTTTAAGCATAGCACCGCTATGGTGAATTGAAAACAACAACGAAGTTGCTGATTTTGAAGCGATTTCAGTACCTTATAGATTGTCTATTGCATATTTCTACCTAGTTAAAATAATCCAAACTCTATTGCAATTTTAAAGTGTTAAAATAATTTGATAATTAATCTCCAATACTATCAATAAAAGGGCCTAGTGCTTCGCCCCAAATTTGATATCCGGCTTCATTGGGATGGCAGAAATCAAGGGTGACCTTTTTGGTAAGGAGACCATCTGAGCCCAGCATTTTAGAAGCAATGTCTAGCAATATTATCTTATTATCAGCTGCATATAGCTTTAACAATTGGTTTGTTTCATTGATTAAAATCCTTCGTGGATTATCTGGCTTTTCTTCACGAGGCATTATTTCCATTAATACAATTTTAGCATTTGGCGCTTTAGTTCGAACGCTGGTATAAATTGCAGCGATTCCTTCAACTATTTCTGCAGCAGTATTCATGCGGGCATTTTTCGTTTCACTGGTATTGTTGGTCCCTATATGGATAATTACCAATTTTGGATCAAGCCCCTCAAGTTCCCCATTATTCAAGCGCCACAGCACATTTTGAGTACGGTCCCAACCAAATCCTAAATTCAATACACGATGGTTTTTAAAGGTTGCTTCCCATGAAGCAGGACCATTGGATATTCTTGACCTGCCGTCGGCGTACTTTAGTGGTGGGTGGTCGCCACCCCAGAAATGAGTAATGGAGTTGCCAATTAATACAATTTCTGGATTCAATGAATCTTTTACACCAAGCACATCATTATGTCGCACCAACCAATCATAACTGTCATCTTCAAGTTTTGGAACCGGTATTATTGCCGAGTTAGCAGGTTTTTCAACCGATTGGGCTACTTGCCTATTTTGCTGTTTACAGCCAATAATACAAATGGAAAAGAGGGCAAAATAAAGGAGCTTTGTCATTGAATTCATTTAATAATGAGGTCTTAATAGTATAAACAAGTTGGCTATAAAAATAGCTGGATATTGACTTCTTACCTAGTCAATACACATCATTAAGTATTTTACTATTTGTAATAGTATAGAACCAAAAGTTGAGAATTATGTGCTGATTTATTAAAAATACTCTAGGAAAACAAACCAACCAAAGCCATCTGGTTTAAAATTCACCCTATCCTAAATTTAGTCTCAATATTGAGCATTTCACATACAAATTTTCACCTAACAAAGGTTTGATTTGGACGCCTCCCCTTATTTAAGTAAAGCCCAGTAATTATGGCCATAATTCCAGTTTTGGCAAGACTACTTTCAATATTGCTTGCGTCTTGGTCCGTGAGGTTAGCATAATAGTCCAAAAAGTAAATTCTTAAAACTTCTGTCAAAATGAAGTAACCAAGAAGTCCGATAAAAACCGTAGGGAATTTCTTTTTCTTTTGAAAGAATATAATGAGGCTCCAAACAAGAATGCCAAGCCCTATTAACATTGAAATAATCAGGTAGGCGTAAATGTAAATTCTGATTTTTAGTAGATTATCATTTGTCTGAAAAAACATTTGCCAATCATCAGCCAAAAACTCATTTAAAGTTGTTAAAATACTAATAATAAGTTGAATGGCACTACCTAAAAGTATGACCATTATGACCCACAGCCACCCACCAATTGGCTTTCCCTTCATTTTTATGGTTACGTTTTGATCAATTTCTTGCATTATTTCAATTTACCTATGTCCTTTCTATTAATGTGTAGTTTTTTCAATTAAATAGTGTGATCAATTATTTGGTAAAAAATTGTTGTCTGTCTACTTAACACTGCTTTTCTCAAACTAGATTTACAAGAAGAAGGCATAAGTTGGTTTTGAGTAATTAAACCAAGTTGAAGACTCAATTTAAGCTTAAAAACATCAACTTCTCTATTGGTCTATTTAAAGTGGATACCTTCCAGAATCCTCTAAGGTACGGAGGCTTCAACGGACCATCTTAAATTATAATCTAAATTTACCTTTTGCTTCGTCATGCGAAACTGTCGGCCATTTAGAATATCTCTTAGACATCTCTCAACACCGGATTATTCCGATGCAGATAATTCAACCCACCAATCATTGTTTTCAGATTTCGCGTCCTTTACAATTTTCAAATATTCCATGGTTTCCTTGTCCTCTATCTTAATTAACGATTCTATAAGTTCTATTTTTAGCGCATCAAGTCTTGTACTATTTTTTTTCAAGATACAAAATTTGTGAGTTTGGTTAAAGAACCATTTTCAATTTTTCTAAACACTCAAAATTACTCAACAAGCAATGCTTAGACTAAAAATAAAAACCCACAAACAAATCGTTTATGGGTTTTTATTCAACTTTAAGAACTATACTTTAACTTGATAAATGCAGCGTATCCTTAATAATTCGGGTTTTGCGTCATATTATCATTGATATCAATCTCTGCTTGAGGAATTGGCCATAAATAATCCCGTTCAGGTCTGAATGTCCTTGTCAAGCCACTGGTAATGGTTTCCCATTCTCCACTAGCTTCATTGAGGTAATACAGTCCTTCTACCGTGCCAATCTTGTCCTCTCCGATCTTCCATCGGTTCATATCGTATAACCTTAAACCCTCAAAAGCCAATTCTACAGCTCTTTCATCCCTGATAATTGCTCTAAACTCCTCTTGGGTTTTACCTGTTTCTATGGGAGGCATTTCTACAGTTGGTCTTTGCCTAACCCTATTTATCGCCTCGTAGACTGAATCGTCAATTTCATTCAATTCTATTTTGGATTCAGCATACATAAGTAGCACATCGGCATAACGTATCAAAATCATATTGATAGAACCGGTATTGGGATTGGTGCCATCAGCTTCAAAATCCACCCACTTCTTCAAGTTGTAGCCATTTACCGTAGAAAATTCCGAAGACCTCACCCTATCTGCTGTCGGACTATCCGGCAATGAGTTAAAGGTGCTGGTACCAATTGGCTGTCCTGTATAATAAGTCGTGAAATTCCATCTTGGATCAATGTTTTCAAAAGGATTGTTGGGATTTTTAGGTCCTTTGTACCCATATTTTAAAAACAAATTGTGAATGGGTTCCACTACAGATCCTCCTCCTATTGATGCCGCCGAAAACGAAAAGGCATTGTAAGTATCACCACCTACTGCATATTGTCTATCAAAAATCACTTCTGAAGAATTCTGCCCAGCATAATTAAATAATTTTCCATAGTCAGGATAGAGTTCATAGATTCCTAAATCCATGACTGCCTTAGAAGCATCTCTGGCAACAGCATACCTTTCATTTCTGTAGGCAACCCTGGCTTTCAATGCCATGGCAGCCCCTAAAGTAGCTCTACCTACTTCTTGAGTATAACTCAAAGGCAATTGACTTCCCTGAATTATCTGATCCAACTCAGCAATCACAAAATCAACAACTTCAGATTTTGCTGTTCTTCCGATTTGATCAGTAATTTCAAGCGGCTCTAAAATCAAGGGTACATCCCCCCAAAGACTACTTAATTGGGTATAAAAGAAAGCACGTAAAAACCTTGCTTCTGCTTTGTATCTGGACAACAATTCTTGATCTCCTTGTTCTATCCTGTCAATATTTGCCAACACATTATTGGCCCTTTGTATCCCTCTATAGTACCTGTCCCATTGCGACCCAATCGCTGCGTTGACGGGATCAAAAGACCCCATAGTCACATCATGTAAAGAGCCAGGTCCGGAAGGTGCTCGAAATCCAATATCCGTTGCACCATCCAATTCTTTGACCATTAACTGACCATCCAATTCCGCATAAATCCCATTTACTGCGAGATTAGCATCTTTTTCTTGTTGCCAGTAAATTAGTTCTGAAACTTGTCCGGGAGGAACCAAATCCAGCCCTTGGTCACAGCTAAACATGCCCAAAGCCAAATAAGACAGTCCTATATATTTTATTGTTTTATTTATAAATTTCATCGCTTTTCCTTTTTTAGATTAAAACCTTACGTTTATGCCACCACTGAAAAGTTTGCTGTGAGGGAAGAATTGGCTTCTACCTCTAGGTGTTTCCGGATCGAACAGCTCTGTTTCTGTAAAAGTCAACATGTTTTCTCCGGAGATATAAACTCTCAGGTTGGCTACAAGATTTTGAGGTATAGTATACCCTAATTGGAAATTCTTTAACCTAAGATAACTGGTGTTTTGTAACCAAAAATCTGACTCCATTAGGTTGGCTGAATTCCCAGATCTCACCATTGGCCAGGTACCATTTGGATTTCTTTCAGGGTGATAAGCTTCTCTAGCCATGGTGGTAGGAATAAAATTCGTATAATTTGGACCTTCCATCAAAGCACCATCCAAAGAATGTTGCTGACGAAGTACTCCTTGCCAAAACATAGAAAAATCAAATCCTTTATAAGAAGCACTAAACCGAACTCCAAACTCATACCTTGGGTCTTCATTCCCCATGATATATTGATCGCCTGCAGGATAAAGGGATTGAGAAATAACGCCATCCCCATTTAAATCCTCATATATAATGTCTCCAATCGTAACAGTAGGAAAAATGGTCGCTGGATAATTGTCTAAGTCCTCTTGGGTCTTATAAATACCAGGAGATTTTAAACCTCTCAAGGAATTGATTGATTCACCTTCAGTCCATACTGTAAATTTATCAGGGAAAAATGGTCCGGTACCTTTCAAATCTTCAATCCTACTGACTACATCAGAAAAATTCAAACCTACTGAATACTCAAACCCACTGTCTGAAGCAGGAGCACCATGATAATTGACTGCCAATTCCCAACCTTTATTAGAAACTGCTGCTGCATTTTGAACTGGAGGGTTGTAACCAATGGTTCTAGGAATCGGTAATTCTATCAAAATATCATCAGTATATTTGTAAAAATATTCCGCGATTACTTCAATCCTATCGTCCATAAAGCCCATGTCCAACCCTATATTTGTCATTGTAGTGGTTTCCCAGGTAATGTCAGGATTACCTGCGCTAGTGATGGCTGTTCCTGGGACCAGGTTATTGTTAAACTGGTAGCCAGTACCAAGATTATAGGTGTTGAGGTACCTGTAAAGTCCAATACTCTGGTTACCCAATTGACCCCATGAGCCTCGAAGCCTTAAATCACTAAACAAATCACCTTCTCTAAGGAATTCTTCTTCAGAAATTCTCCAACCTGCTGAAAAGGATGGGAAAATACCCCAACGCTTGCCTTCTCCAAACCTGGAAGATCCATCATACCTAACATTGGCCTGGAACATGTATTTGTCGTCAAAACTATAGTTGGCCCTTCCGAAAAATGACCTTAGTCTCCACTCCTGAGAATAACCACTTGTCTTCTGGTTTTGAATATCACCAGCGTTTATATCCCGCAAGTCATTGCTATAGAAATTGTCTCTAGTTGCAGAAATCTGCTTGTACCTATTGTAAATTTCCTCATAACCAACCGTTCCTTGTATACTATGCTTGTCAAAGGTTTGGTCATAATTCAAATACAATCTTTGACTCAGTTCACGTTGGTTCATCTGACTTTCTGTAAGCACCGAAGTGGCAAACCAACCACCAACATTTACCAAATCACCAGTTAAATAATTCCTCATGCCTGCCAGGCTATTTTGAAACACAAATCCATCTGTAGATTCAGTGTTGAGCGTTACATTCCCTTCCAGAGATAAAGCTTCATTGATAGTATAAGCAAAACCTAACTGACCAAAAACATCATCACTTATATTACTTGTTTCTCCCTCTTGAACCATTGCTCTTGCATTCCATTGGCCTGATACAAGGTCATAAGTTCCGTCAGGATATTCCATTACAATATTTCTATTGATATGCAGTAAGGCTTGGGTGATTCGCTGACCAGTAAATCCTGGTCCACTAAAGCCTCTATTCCTATACATCAGGTTGGTTTTAATCGTCAATTTATCAGTAGCATACATGTCGGAATTTATTCGCATGGTTACTTGCTTGTTATTGAAGTTTTGAAGGATTCCATCTGTGTCAGAATAATTTACAGATGCGAATACTCTTCCGGATTTTCCACCACTGGAAAGGGAAATAGAGTGCCTTTGCTGCAAAGCATTTGGATTAAAGATTCCACCTTCATAATCCGCAAAAGGATATTGTAAAGGATTGGTACCTGCAGCCACATTCTCTATATAGGTTTCACTATAGGTTGGATTTGCTCCCACATTGGCCTGGGCCTCATTTTCTAACCTCATCCAGGTAACTGGATCTGTTGGTTCAGGAAAGAAATTAGGGTTTTGCCATCCCACAAAATTATTGTAGGTAATCTTGACAGCACCTTCTTCTCCTCTTTTTGTAGTTACTAGAATTACACCATTTGCTGCTCTTGATCCATAAATGGCAGATGAGGCTGCATCCTTTAAAACAGTAATAGATGCGATATTATTTGGTTCCACTGTACTTAGCGATTGTTCTACCCCATCTACAAGGATCAATGGATTGGAATTATTCAATGTTCCAACCCCCCTTATCCTGATGCTGGTACTTTCATCTCCGGGAGCACCACCGTTGTTTTGGATGGAAAGTCCTGGTGTTGTACCCTGCAACGCTGCAGCCGTATTGACCACTGGTCTTCTGGCAAGGTCTTCCCCTGAAACAGTACTTACTGCTCCAGTTACATTTGCTCTCTTTTGGGTACCGAAACCTACAACCACAACCTCATCTAAAGAAGAAGTAGATTCCAATAGGGTCACATTTATAATGGATCGGTCTCCAATTTTTATACGTTGGCTCTCAAATCCTATAAAGGAAAAAACCAATTCAGATTCTTCCGGCACAGTCAATGAATATTTCCCATCTAAATCGGTAGCGGTACCAATAGTAGTGCCAGGTAAAGAAACCGTAGCTCCTGGAATAGGCTCTCCATTTTGGTCTGACACTGTACCTGTTACGGTAACATCTGCCAAAAAGAACGGTTTTGGTGAATTGCTTTCAAGTAATAGAGTAGAAGCTCCATCATAATAGGCAACAGCATACCCTTTGTGGATATTAAGATAAAATAGCTGAATAGCCATAAGGAAAATCAATACTTTGATTGACAAATTCCCCGTGAGTAATCGTTTTTTCATAACTTTGTAGGCTTTAGTGTTGTTTTATGAACTGCATTAAATTAGATCAAATGGATGAACCTGAGAAACTTACCCATTTGTCTATCGCTTTTGTGAAGGCCATCTATTTATAGATGGCTTTTTCGTTTTTGGCTTTTCTCTACATAAGGCGGACTCAATTTATTGGTTAAAAGATTGAAATGTTCCCTAATTACTTGGGTCAGGAAACATATAACTAGCTGATTATTGGGTCAATTTATTAATAGCATACTTCAAAAAAATCATGGTTATAAATTCTTATAATCTATGGTACAAATAATTATTTTATACTATAAAACAAAATATAACACACAGTTAAATTAAAATCTTATATTTTAAAGATAATAAATATAACTATTTAACTTTAGTATCCAATTGGTGTAAATATTGTTTTATTTATAGTCAAAGTAATTGTTCATTATCAAATTAGATAAAATTCCTTTTATAAGCAAAGACAGTGAATAATTCATTAAATAATTCTGCACTTAAAGGAAAAATATGGTTTTATGGGAGGATTATTAACCTTAGTTGGTATAATGATACTGATAAAGTTAAAAATATAAAAGAAAATTACCAGTAAAAAATATTTTTTAAATAAGAATTATTCAAGAGTTTCAGCATGTTGTTCATTATTTATAGGCAAACTTTCGAGCTAGAGTAAAAGTAATTTTGTAAATAATTTTAAACCTGAAGCTAATCCTGTCTAGAAGAATAAGTGAATTGTTCAATGCTCACTGCCATTATAGATCCACATAGCCTGCGTTTCCCCTGCCTTTTCAAAACCGACCTTCTTATAAAATTCAACGGATTTACCATCAGCTGTTAGCATTTGCATATGGAAGCCTTTGTAATTTTCTTGAAGCTTGGTTACAATTTTTCTCCCTACTCCTTGTCCCTGATAATCTGGATGAACCAATAAATGGGGATAATAAACAACTAAATATCCATCGGAAACTGCATTGCCTATCCCAATCAACCTCTCCTTATCCCAAGCAGATATTAATGAATGAGAATTAAGCAAGGCATTTAATAAGGCTGACTTTTTAATACTTATTTGCTCAGGGTAGGCTTAAGACGCTAATTATAATAAAAAAAGGCTCACTTTTTAAGTGAACCTTTTTTTACTTATCACAAGTTACAATTTCTTAATAACCTGGATTTTGAGTTAACCCTGGTTCCACTCTTAAACTGTTTTCATGAAATGGCCAGCGATAATTATGAGGTTGAAAAGAACGATCTTCGATTTTCAATGAAACCATCTCGCCATTTTCCATACGAGTATGTCCCAAAGCAGGTTGATTCAATACCTCTTCAGCAATTCCCCATCGAATTATGTCTTCATACCTTAAACCTTCTCCTGCAAATTCAATTCTTCTCTCGTTTCTAATCAAATTGATCCAATCTTCTTGACTAAAGTCAATGTACTCACTACCGGTTACATCTGCTACGGTCATATCTAAGCCAGCTCGTTCCCTTACCATATTAATGCTTTCTAATGCCAATGCATCAATGTCATTTAGCATAATTTTGGCTTCAGCATAAGTCAACAGTACTTCTGCATAACGTAACAACCCAAAGTCAAAGTTACCACCGGACCTAAACGCATCTGCTTCTGAAACAAACTTCTTAAACCAGAAACCAGATTTACTTGCCCTTTGATTTTCAAAGAACATAGGATTGTTAGTGTTGTAAATATCAATTGGCTCTCCATAAAAGGTGTCACCTTGCCCCATTATACTTGATTCATACCTAGGGTCCCTGTTAAGATTTGGATTTAACAAATACTCTTCTTCTGAATGCAATGGACAGTCTGAAATAGGCCTGCCTTGAAGAGTCCAATAGGAATCTACCAAAGCCTTCAAAGGCACTACATAAGATTGACCATTACCTGTTCGGTAATGCGGCCCCAAGTCTCGAAAAGAATTGGTTGCACTATTATTATGACTTTGCATATCAAAGTGCATTATAAATTCATTGTTAGTGGAAGCACCTTCATATTGAAAAAGCTCTTCATAATTTGAATACAATGAATATTTTTCACTATCCATTATTTCCTTGGCCAACTTTGCTGCCAATTCATAGCGCCCATTATACAAGGCGTACCTCATAGTCAATGCTTTAAATGAATACTTGTTAAACATGTATTTATCTGAAGTATACTCATCAGCAGGTAAACGAGAAGCGATGTCATCAGCCAAAGGAAAAAGTTGCCCTAGGATTTCTTCTTTCGGAGTAGTAGGCTGTAACGCGTCTACTAAATCCGCAGGTTGTAAATGAAAAGGAACATCACCCCACCTGAAAGTCAGCTTAAAATAATGCCAAACCCTAAGTGCCTCCAAAATTGCCTTGTACTTCGTTCGAACGGACTCATCTTCCACATAGGGTATGTCAGCATTATCAACAAAGGTATTCAACCTACCCAAATGCTTCATTTGCAATTCATAGTAAAAAAGAAATGCTGAAGAGGTACTATTGATATTACCATTTGCTATTCTTTGATGATGGTGACCATCTACCCTGCTGTATGCATTATCAGATTTACCTTCTTCCATATAGAATAAATTCTGATGGGAACTTGGATGTGTAAATACATCCAAATAACTGCTATAAACCACCCTTCGTAGATCTTCTTCATCATTAAAGAATTCAACAAAAGAGGTTGCTGTTGGATCAGTTTTGTCGAGAAATTCTACACATCCTGACAAGCTGAACCCTATAAATCCTATAATTATTATTAATTTTCTCATGGTTTTCCTTCTTAATTTATAGTGGCTTTGACTCCCAAACTAAAAGTTGCCATTCTAGGGTAATTACCATTTCCTCCATCTCTTTCAGGCTCTAAACCCTCCCATTTAGTAATAGTAATTGCATCCTGAGCATTAAAGTAAATCCTGACACTTTTGATATTGCGTCCGATTTTAGGTATTGTATATCCTAATTGTAGCATTTTCACCCTAAAGAAGGCTGCATTGCTAAGCCAAACATCACTGAGCACCGCATTCGGACTAGTCCCCGTCCAAACTCTAGGGAATCTACTATTAGGATTATCTGGTGTCCACCTATTGTTCATATAATATTCTCTAGGTGCCCCAAGGTTATTGTTAACACCATCCATCAACACTGGATATCCTTCCTGACCATTTAGCCTACCTAATCTTTTCCCAACTCCTTGACCAAGAAAATTAAAATCCCATCTACGAAATCTCAAATTGAAATTTATAGAATAATTCATGTGAGGAAATGGGTCACCGAGATTCACCTTGTCCTCATCGTTAATTACACCATCTCCATTTTTATCTGTATACTTAATATCCCCAGGATATGTATTCGGTAACTTGGCATCAGTAGCATCTACCTCTTCCCAAGTTTGGAATAGGCCATCGCTCTGGTATCCGAAATAATTATCAATCGCAATACCTTCATACCAAATTTTATCTTGATTGTCTTTGAAAATTAGGGTGTCAGAACGATTATACCCAGCTTTCAGAACACGATTTTGGTTATCAAATAAAATTCCACCTACACTATAATCAACCTCTCCAACTTTATCGGAATAATTGGCCGAAAACTCCCAACCTTTGTTTTCAACTTCTCCAATATTTACAGAAGAAGTAAGATAGTACGATCCTGTCAAAGGAGGTACTGGGAAGTTTGAATAAATTAGATCATAAGAGAACTTATGATAGTATTCAGCTGTAAAATTCAACTTGTTTTTGAAAGTGGTTAAATCCAAACCAAAATTGGATTGGCGTTGCTTCTCCCAACTAAAATTAGGGTTCGGTACTCTCATTGTCCACCCCCAAGTATTTACAACTTCTTGCCATAAATAAGGATCAACATTTTCATTACCTATTAGACCATAAGAAGCTCTGAATTTTAAGTTATTTATCATACCAGAACTCACCAAGCCACTCATAAAGGATTCGTTATGAATATTCCATGCAAAAGCACCGGAAGGGAAAAATCCCCATCTGTTATTTGGTGCAAATTTACTGGATCCATCCCCTCTTGCTGTAGCTTCTATAAGGTACCTGTTATCATAAGAATAATTTAACTTTGCGAAAAAAGAGGATTTAGAGAACTCTCGGTAGTCAGTATAGGTGTTATTCATTATCTCTACACCTCCAAGCAAATAAATTTTGTCTTTCCCTTCTCTTAATTCTTTTTCATAATTAATAAGTGCCCTAGCCGTAACTTGACTCTGACTCACTCCTTGGCTCGCACCCACAGAATTGCTCCAAATATTAACAGGCTTACCATCTCCATCAAAAAACTTATAAGTCAATCTTTTGTATTTATTAGCTGACTTGTTAATCATATAGGAAACATTACCTTCTACACTTAAATTTTTGTTTATGAAATATTTGGGCCGCAAATTAATTGTACTTCTATCATGCAATGCATTCCATGATCCACCATGATTAATGGAAGCTAAAGGGTTAATGTTATTGTGAAGAATATAATTGTCTTCTAAATCAGAATCATAAAAAATTGGCTGAGTAGGATTCATTCTCCAGGCTAGCTGATAAAGTCCGTGACCATCATTATTGGCCTGTAGTCTATCCACTTGCAACCTGTGTGCGTAAAAATCTGCCAACAAAACAAATTTATCTGCAATATTAATATTAGTGTTAAAACGTGCTGAAAATTTATTGGACCCTTCCAATTCATTCATTCCATTTTCATCGATGTAGCCAAGCATCAAATTGAAAGTACCTACCCCTCCTCCACCAGAAATACTTGCTGAAGTATTGTGTGAATAGGATTGCCTTTGCATAACTTCATCCAACCAGTTTACATTGGTGTAATTTCCACTTTCAGAGGCTGCTATATCTTCATCAGAAAACAAAAGCGATTGACCTTGGTGTCCTCTTGCTTCATTATTGAGCTTCATATAATCAGTTGCTCCAACAAAATTAGGGAGATCTATTGGGTTATGAAGTGCACCCCAAGAGTGTAGATTTACTTTAAACTGCCCAGTTGTACCTCGATCTGTTTCAATAATAATTACACCATTTGCACCCCTAGAACCATAAAGTGCCGCAGAGGCCGCATCCTTCAATACAGTGATATTTTTCACCTGATTTGGGTCAATATCAGTTAGGGATTGTTCCATTCCATCGATGATAACCAATGGCCCTGCATTCTGCAAAGTACTAATCCCCCTAATAGATATAGACCCAGGCACACTACCTGGAAGGTTATTACCTTGCATCAGTGTAACACCTGGTATGGTACCACTAAACGCTTCTTCCAATTTAAAAATCGGCCTGCTCTTTACAAGATCCATATCTAGTTGCTCTACTGAAGAAGCCAAATGCTGCCTTTCAACCTCACTAAAACCAACCACTACAACTTCATTTAAATCCACACTTGATTCTTGAAGAGTTACATCTATGGAATTGGTACCTTTGGTGCTAATCTCTTGCCCTTTAAACCCAATCATATTGAAAATTAAAGTAACATCTCCTGAAACAGAAATGCTATAAGTCCCATCAAGATCTGTGGTTGTTCCCGCAGTGGAACCTTTAATAAGTACCAACACCGATGGAATCGGCTCCCCTGTCTCGTCTGTAACTTTTCCAGAAACAGTACGTTGCTGTGCCATTAAGGACCAAACTGGCAATACAATTAACATTAGTAGGATTATTCTACTTTTTAACATATTTAAATATTTAATATTTGTAAAATTTTTAATATATCTTAACTTTTTTAGTAATAATTCAAAAAAACACTATTTTATTTCCCGAAAAAAAATAATTGAAATAATCAATTATTTAGACTTTATTTATTTTATCTCACCATATTTTACCTCCTTTCTCATCATTTTTTTAAAATATTCATCTAACTAGAAGAAGATGTTAAAATTATTTAAACAATAAATTAAATATAGACAGAAAATAAGTATCTAAAAATCCAGACATAATAAATATCAAAAAATTCACACTTATTAAATTTCAACCTCAAAATAAAATATATTATGGATGTAAATCACAATTAAATCTTCATTTAAAGTACTGTAAATCAACTTCTTATATAGTTGAAATAACACCCGATATATCTTCATTTAATAAACCATATTTTAATTTCCCTTCCTTAAAACACATCACTTAAAGACCAATATATTACCGATAATTACCGTTCATGTAAACAAAATATTTTTTAAGATTTAATCTCAATGCTTACATGAGATAAACTTAAATCTTAAATTAACAACAAGGCATATTTCATCCGCCACCCTTATTCCACCATATGATTTGAAAGCAAAAAAACCAGCCTTTTTAGAGACTGGTTTTTTGCTCGGTTTCGGTAAAATAGGAAGTAGTAAATATTTGCTGATTAAAAAAATCAATAATAGTATAGCTTTTTTAACCCGAAATATGCAATAGACATTCTATTACGTGCTGAAATCGCTTTAAAATCAGCCACTTTGTTACTGTTTTCAATTTCACCATGGGGTTCTATGCTAAAATCTCCAAACAGTCTGATTTTCTTGCGATTGCAACACTTCCCGTAAACACGGGACAGGCATCACCCCTGAC
>NZ_JBSXOH010000040.1:0-71697 GCF_056859355.1 Cyclobacterium sp. L-R | reverse complement strand
ATATTACAATGGAAATATAGCAGGCATCGAATGGGAGGGACAGGACGGAAAAGCGAGGAGCTTCGCTTACAATTATGACAATGCCAATCGACTGTTAGCTGCAAAGTTTGAAGCAGCAGGGGAAAATAACCATTATTCCCTTCAAGGAATCAGCTATGATGCCAATGGGAATATCTTGACAATGGATAGGTTTAACGAAAAGTCGAAAAATACCTATGGGAAAGTGGATGATTTGACTTACAAGTACCAAAGCAATGAGGAGTTAGGAGGCAGGTATTCCAATAAACTGTTACGCGTCACAGACGGGTTGGTTTCCAATACCCATACCGCGAAAGATTTTAAACCCAATACCGGATCCCAAGAAAATTACGCCTATGATGCCAATGGAAACCAAACTTCTAATCCCGATAAGAGGATTACTAAAATCAGCTACAACCACCTGAATTTGCCCGAAAAAATCACTTTTTCCAATGGAGGGAAAATTAACTTTGCATATGATGCAGAGGGGAAAAAGCTAAGCCAGACGGTTCAGGAGAACCAGGACAAGCCTGCTAAAACTAGAGACTATATTGGAGAGCTGGTGTTCCTAAATGGGAGCTTGGATTATATGGTTCATGAAGAAGGCAGGGTAACTTATGAATCCGGAGTATATCAATATGAGTATTTTGTTAAAGATCATTTAGGTAATGTTCGACAGGTGCTTAGACAGCCTAAAACCGAAACAAAGTTGGCGACTATGGAAAGCCAACATGTACTGAAAGAGCAGGAAGATTTTTCCGGACTAAGTGCTTCCAGGCAAACTGATCCGGAACAGAATGTAACCCCGGGTGGGGATAAAGTTGCATGGCTAAATGCAGAAAGAGGGAGGATATTAGGCCCATCAAGTAGACAAGAGGTATTTACAGGAGATCGCCTTAACCTAAGTGTATATGGCAAGTACGAGGAACAGACACTACAAAAAACAAACCCGGCAGGGTTTGTAAGCAGTAGAGGAAAAAGTAAAATCCTCAATGACCTCAATGAATTATCCAAAAGTACCCAGCAAGCAGGAGCTGCCAACCCGATAACGATATTAAATATGATTGGCATAGTGGCAACAGACCTACAGCAAAAAGAAAGCCCTGAAGCTTACTTACTTTATGCCCTTTATGACAGTGACGGCAACCGTTACGAAGTAGGCAAGCAACCCTTAAGCAGAAAAGCCGCCAATCAGCATGAGGTTTTGGAAGAAAAATTGTATATTTCACAAGACGGATACATGGAAACCGTCTTGGTAAATGAAACCGCTGAGGACGTTTGGTTCGATGATTTTAGCATCTCAAGAACCCCCTCAATTGTTATTCAGGAGATGCATTATGATCCTTGGGGTTTGGAGTTGACAGGGCTTGGGTATCAGAATGGTGGAGTAAAAGAGAATATGTACTTGTACAATGGGAAAGAACTGATAGAAGATAATGGACTGGAGTATTATGATTATGGGGCTAGGATGTATGATCCGGTTTTGGGTAGGTGGGGAGTGGTGGATCCTTTAGCGGACAAGATGAGAAGGCATTCTCCCTACAATTATGCGTTTGATAACCCTATAAGGTTTATTGATCCGGATGGGATGATGCCTAGGGATTGTCCGTCATGTTGGAAGAGACTATGGGGTGGTGTGCAATTTTTAGGAGGGGCCACAGAGAGTGTAGGAGGAGTCGCTTTATTAGTTACTCCAGAGCCAACTTTAGTTACAAAGGTTGCAGGAGCGGGATTAGTTGTACATGGATCTGATATGATGTCAACTGGTTTGCAGCAACTTTGGACTGGCAAATCAGAAATGTCTTTAACTCAACAGGGCTTAATGACAATAGGCCTCTCCAAGGATCAAGCAATGATTGCAGATGCATCACTTAGTCTTGTAGCAGGAGGAGCCGGTGCTTATTCTAAGGTCGACAGAATGCTTAAGTTAGGGTCAGTAACGAGAAAGAGCTATCATGAGGGATTAGGTGCTTTGCGGAAGACAGCTGACGAAATGATGGCCAATGGATATTCTTATGAGGAAGTTTTAACTCAAATGGTTCCAGCTAGGAATAATTTAAAAGGTATGGTAAGATTGGCTGATGATGGATTTAATAAGGGCATTGCTGAATTAAGGAATTATTTTAAATATGGCAATAAACTAGGCCCCTCAGTAGATGATGTGACTAAGAATTTCACCCAAAATGGTAAGGTTGATTGGAAATCCGCTTATGATAACCTTTGGAAAACAAGTGCTGAATTCGATAAATTTAAATAAATGAAGATGATTTCTCTTAAATCGATTTCTGTGGACGAAAAAAATTCCCAAATTATTATTGAAAATGAAAGATATGACTTAGACAAAATTGAGGTAATATACAGGGAGTCTAAACTGTATTCATACCTGAAAATAATAACTGATAACCAAAAATTTATAATTAGGAGTTTTAAATCTATTTGGGAGCATATAAGATTGTCAACTTACGATGTAATAGAAAAAAGAGAAGATAATAAGGTGTATAATTTTTATTGCTATTTAAATGATCTTGGTAATTTTAATATAAAGCCCACCTAGGTGTAATTTGCAATTACACCTTTCTATCCACTTAAATGAAATTTAGAAAAACTATTCTAAAATGGCCATTTGCAATGGCTTAATCTTATTCAAATTTCCGATGATTTATTTTAATGTAAATTATTTTAGGGTTTAGGTAGCTTCGGAGTTTGTTAATACATCTTTTTTACCAAAATCCTGATGAATGAAACCGCTGAGGACGTTTGGTTGGATGATTTTAGTGTATAGGCCCCCTAATTGTTCTCTAGAAGAGAATGTTTTGATTTAGGTCCTTCCAACTCCCGTTAACATTGATGTTATAGGATAAAAAAATACAAGTTAATTTAAAAGATTAGTATACCTTGCTTGCTTTGTACTAGAATTAATAAACTGCCCACTTATTTTAGTCAATAAAATTGTATAAATTGAAAGATTATTTGACCTACCACCAATGACCCGGGATTTTATTGAAATCAACGACTTTACCGTTTTAGTTGAGACTGCTTCCTCCAAGCAGATCATTAAAGATTCTTGTAAATTTGATGAGCCCGTGATTGCAGTAGCCTTTTATGGTTCCGGTAACGTGAATTTAGAAATGAATTTCCCCACCGGGAAGCGTGAATTTAATTATACCAAAGGTTTAGCGCTCTCTTTTTATGCGGATGAACAGGTGGATTGTATTCATACGGTTTCCAATAACAAACCACTAGAATGTATTCTTATAGCCACAGCCACTAGAAATTTACCAAATCTTCCCAACCAGGAAGGAAAAATTTTTTCGGAGCTTTTGGAAAATTTGGTTAATCCCAAGGACCATTATGTTGAAGGGTCGAGCTTTTATATGACTCCCGAAATGCATCAGATTATTGAAAGTCTTTTTAATATTAGATACAAGGGTAAAACCAAAATGATGTTTTTTAGGAGTCAGATTACCGCCTTGTTGTCCCATTTTTTTGGTCAATTGTCAATGGATCATGCCCAGAGATTCCAATCAGAAGATAGAAAACGGCTAGAAATGGCCAAAGAGATTTTGTCGAATAATTTGGATAATCCACCCTCATTAACGGAGCTCTCCAAGGCCTTGGGTTTAAATACAACCAAGCTTAAAAAAGAATTTAAGGAGGTTTTCGGCATTCCTGTGTTCAAGTATCTTCAGCATGAAAGACTAAAAACAGCTCACAGCCTTATTAGTAAAAAACAAGCTTCTGTACAGGAAGCAGCCTGGCATGTTGGCTATGACAGTTTAAGCTCCTTCTCTAATGCTTTTGCGAAAAAATACGGTTATAGACCCAGCCAGATTAAATAACTCGTCTTTTCAAACAAATCTTACATCTTTTTAAATAAATGGTTTACTAGAGGCTAAGCTAGTTTTGTCTTGTAATCAAAACAATACAAGACATGAAAACTCTCAAAGCAATTTTAATTGGAGGAGGAATCTGGCTATTGGCAGTGGCTATGTACACCCTTTCCTTTCATTACCAATTTCTTGAAGACCCGAATCAACAAGCCAATATGGTTTTGCTTATTGTAGTGATGCCATTGGTGTGGCTGGGCTCGTATTTATACTATCAGAAGGGTAGTAAAACCCATGGTTATTTTGTCGGTCAGGTGTTTTTGCTGGTGGCTGCATTTTTAGATGCGCTAATTACCGTACCCCTTTTCGTGATTCCCAATGGCGGGAATCATTATACTTTTTTTACTGATTTAGGGTTTTGGATCATTGCATTTGAGCTCCTTGGAGTGGCGGTGTTATATTATTACACAAGGGTTTACCCAAAAACCCAAACTTTAAAATACTAGTCGAAATGGAATTTAATATAGAAACGGTTTTGCTTTGTAAGACCACCTTATTAACAGGTTTAACTGCAGGTTTATGTTTTACATGGACGAATGCCGTAACTCCGGGTATAGGACAAATGGATGACTTTGGGTTTTTATATGCATTTCAACAGATGAACAGGGTGATTGTCAACCCCACATTTATCCTTGTGTTCTTTGGCCCTTTCGTCTTAAATATTGCCCTTATCTACCTTAAATATCAAAATGCGGATAAGTCCTTTTGGTTTTTAGTGGTAGCAACAATGCTATTTATTCTGGGAGTAGCTTTTGTAACTGTATTCAAGAATGTTCCATTAAATGAAATGCTTGAGAGGACAGATTTGACTGCTTCCACCTCAGAAGATCTTAAGACCCTTCGTCAAAAATTTGAAAGGCCATGGAAGCAATGGCATTTGGTTAGGACAATAAGTGCTATTGCTTCTTTTGTAATGCTGTTAGTGGGGCTTGTACTAAATACTCAATCATCATAAACTACTCACTTACACACCATGAAACGTAACATTTTAGTCATTGGAGGAACCGGAAAAACCGGAAAACGTATCGTAAAATTACTAAACAATTTGGGCCACCATGTTAGGGTTGGGTCTAGAAAGGGAAACCCTGCCTTCGACTGGCACCATCCGGAAGGCTGGTCAGCAGCGGTGGAAGGAATGGAGGCCCTTTATATCAGTTATCAGCCGGATTTGGCAGTTTCTGGGGCCTTAGAGGCCATCGAAGAACTGGTAAAAGTTGCTAAAAAAAGCCATGTAAAAAAGCTGGTATTATTATCAGGCAAAGGAGAGCGAGAGGCCCAATTGTGCGAGCAGCTGGTGATACACTCAGGGTTGGATTATACCATTGTTAGAGCAAATTGGTTCAATCAGAATTTCAGTGAAAATTTTCTGGTTGAAGGGATTTTAAATGGGCATGTTGCCTTGCCATATGCGGAAGCAAAGATCCCCTTTGTTGATGCCAATGATATTGCTGAAGTTGCTGTAAGCGCATTGATTGATGACAAACACAATGGTGAAATATACCAATTAACCGGCCCTGAAGGATTGACTTTCGAGGAAGCCGTCCATATGATTTCCAAAGCCAGTGGAAGAGAAATTCAGTTTACAGGAATTAGTGTTAAGGCTTATGTAGCAGCAATGCGGCAGAAAAATGTTCCTGAAGATTTTATATGGCTGATAGAGTATTTGTTCACTGAAGTGCTGGGCAATCCAGACAATTCGGAAATTACAAATGATATTGAGCAAGTACTCAGCAGGAAACCTATTGGTTTTAAAGAATATGTAAAAAAATCAGTCAATAATGGAGTTTGGGAACTTGCTGGAGTTTCTTCCAATTAACCAACTGTAACTGAGGATAGCATATTGTAAATACTATCCTCAGTTATTTATTTTATTGCATAAGTAAACATGTATTCAACTTTTCCTTCTTGATTTGCTAAGCCTTTCATTCGATAATTATGGTTTTTTTTCTATTTAAAAGCTTCTTCAAACAACACCTGTGCCCTTGCCTCTTGCTTAAATTTCTTAACACCGAATAGCTACAAGGCGGAGATTAATACATTAACTTATTAAAGAATGATTATGAGTATTGGATATTCCTGAGCATATTGACCACTTGAATTTAGATTTAATAAAACCCTTGTGTTCTCGAAATTTTGGCTAAAGCCGGATGATCCGATTTCCTCCTATAAATGGGCTAAAGCCCATTCCTATTGAATGGATTTCTTTGGTCAATTGGTTTAGGCTAAAATTAAGGAGAACTTAACGATTCCTCCTTTTTAATAGCCTCCAGCTTCAGCTGTTGAAAATTGAGTAATTCGGCTCCGGTGGCTGAGCCTGTCGAAGTCAGCGGAGTCGAAGTTGACTTGGGAAGCTCTCTACCTAGTTTGATTGTGGTATCAATAAAAGTGAAAAACATTCCTTATTTTAGGTCCAAGTTAAGTTTTGATTCATCAGGTAGGATTAAAAGGAACAGGTTTACTAATAATTATCCTCTTGCTACTTATCACTAATATTCTATCAAATGCTATCCAACGAAACTCTTGAATACATTGCTGTATTGGAACAGGAATTTAGCCGTAATGAAAATAGGGAACTGGCCTTACAACAAAAAGCCTATTTGCGGAATCAATTTCAGTTTTTTGGCATTTCTACCCAGCAAAGAAGGGCTATCCAAAGGCCATTTTTGCTCAAAGCCATGCTTCCTCCAAAGACTGAGCTTCATAAATTGGTAAAGGTTTTATGGAGTAGGAACGAGAGGGAGTTTCATTACTTTGCCCAGGAGCTTTTATTAAGATACATGAATGCCACAGAGAAAGAGGACATCCATCTTTATGTCCACATGGTGGCTCATCAATCTTGGTGGGATACGGTAGATATGATTGCCAATAAATTGATGGGCAATTACTTTTTGCTTTTTCCAGAGGAAAGGGAGGGGTATACAAACAAGTGGCTGCAGTCCAATAATATTTGGTTGCAAAGGAGTGCGCTGCTGTTTCAGTTAAAGTACAAGGATAAAATGGATCTCGCCCTTTTAGTGAAGTGCATTCACCATTTATTGGGGTCTGATGAATTTTTTATCAATAAGGCCATTGGCTGGGTACTGCGGGAATACAGTCGGACCGATCCTATTTGGGTGCAGAAATTTGTAAATGATACAGCATTAAGTCCTTTAAGTAAAAGAGAAGCCTTGAGGTTGATTTCTTGATGTAACTAAGGATTAGGACGTTGATGCTTTGCTTTTATATTACTATTTTTAGAAAGGATTAATGAATTCTGCCCTGGTCTATCTAATTCAGTAACTGAACATTATGAAAACACTAACACTCTTTGCTACCTTGGTTTTCTTAATTCTGTTTAATTTATCCGGAAATTCACAAGAGGTTAAATCTCTTGAATGTTTGGATAAACAGCAGTCTGAATTTGTAGCGGTTGTAGTAGAAAAGTTTAATGATCAACTTCTAAAACATTACGGCGAAATTGATTACAAAATGTTTTTGATCGATAGGAGTAGTATGTCTTTGCCTCCTGACTTTTTTGTCACATCAGGATTAGCAGAATTTCTGAACGACAATAGAAATAAACCCTTTTTTCAGGATATTTGGAAGAATAATGACGGAGCTTATGAACTGATTCATGAAAGTAAATATTTTGAATGTTTAAAATCAGTTTGTGAATCCGAAACGCTTTGTGAGGTTTTATCAGCGATGGATCAGTTTAGAGAAGTGAGCAGGGGACTCATTGCTGGAGCAATTGCCTCCGAACTTCCTGATGAGCAATATAGTAATAAGAATGTACGCATTTTTATTGCCATCAATCTTTATGCTGAATTATCTATCAACCTTTTCGACCGATTTAAAAATCAAGTCAATATTTAAGAAGACCCTCAATCCAAAAAGTAACGTGGAAATAGATAAGAAAAACATTGACGTGAAAACAGTTGAAAATTTATTTGTCACGATTCCGAAAGGTACTGTGGAAATGAGGGACGACCGGGTAAAGAAAATCTGGAAACGTGAAATTGAATCTTTTAGACTCTCCAAATTTCCAGTTACTCAGGACTTGTATACTGAAATAATGAATGAAAATCCGGCTACTTTCAAAGGTGAAAAGTTACCTGTTGAGACTCTTTCCTGGGTTGAAGCGGTAAAGTTTTGTAATAAACTGTCTGAGGCATTGGCCAAAAACCAATGCTATGCCATTGATTTAACCTCACAAGAAGTAAGTTTTGATTCCAATGCAAATGGCTTCCGGCTTCCAACTGAAGCTGAGTGGCAATTTGCTTGCCAGGCTGGCGCAAATAATACCAGATACGGAGAATTAGATAAAATTGCCTGGTTTAAAGAAAATGCCGACAACCGTAGTCATAAAGTTGGACAAAAGCAGCCCAACGCTTGGGGACTTTATGACATGCTTGGAAATGTTTGGGAATGGTGTTCGGATATTTATGATGAGACCCTTTATGGTTCCTATCGGGTTTTTCGTGGTGGAGGTTGGTGTGATGTTGAAAGAAGTGTAATGGCAACAACCAGAAGAAGGAGCCATCCCTTCGCTTTTAAAATAGATGATTTAGGGTTTAGAATTGCCATGAATATTGATTAAAATTATATTAATGAAGGTATCAGAAATCATGGTATTAATTGATCAAATTAAATGAATAATTAACCGCCTAATATGATTTGGAGGTTTAAGCTTATTGTTATCTCTTCCTGTTCTTTTTTGGCCACTGATCCCCACCTTCATTGGAAGCGTTTTTAAGTAAGAAGGTATTTGATTATGTGGTTTTTGCGGATCAAGAAGAATTGATTATTGATCAATTGAAATTAGAGGCCTATCCCACCCATCTGGTGCTTGATAAAAATGGGAACCTTAAGAAAGTTTTCAATAAAGCATCTGAATTAATGGCTTTTATCGAAGGGAACATATCGCTTTTAAAAATTTAGGGAAATGTATACTCCAAATCAGTTTCCAATCGAGGAAAAATGCTTTAGCCTATCAAATCCGTCTTTTTTACTAAATTATGGCTGATTGCCTAAGATATAGTAAGTTTGAGTTAAATTTAGATTATGCAATACCTATCCTTTAGTATTTCAATAACAATTATTTCATGGATTATTGGATTGATTTTGCATGCTTTGATAAAGAGTCAACCTTACTATACTGATCTTTCTAATCTTAATTTTATTAAAAGCAAAAGGTTAAATAAGGCTATTGGCCTTGGGGTATTTAAAAGGGTTGTCAAAAACACCTTTTTTAAATACTTCAACCAAAAGATTAAACTGGAGAGAAGAATTCAGGTAGGTGAACTTTATGAATTACGGAAAGAAATGTCAATATCTGATATTAGTCATTTGTTGGGCTTTGCTGTGGTGACTGTTTTTGCTTTTGTGAAATTCATCTATGGCAACTATTCCTTTGGATTGGTAATGATGGCCGTGAATATTGTGTTGAATTTATACCCTTCATTATTGCAACAGGAGAATAAAAGACGGATTGATAAATTGATTCGGATCTATAGCTAGCGGCATAACTTTACAGCATACTTTGTTTAGGCTTTATCAGGTTTCTCTTTCTATTTTTTACAGAGTTCAGCATTGTAAAAAGGAGTGGAAATTTAGAAAAGAAAACACCTGGTAAGTAAGGATAAAGTGCTTTAGTTTGAATCAGTTTCTTTTGTTTTTCTTTTTTCTTCTCGCTCCTGCTTCCTGAAATACCTGCGGAAAAGAAAGTTTTGCCGAAGCGCTTCCATGTTTTCGTTCAATTTCTCAGCAGCCTCTTTTACGTTGATCATTGTACTGTCGAGGTGCCCGACCAAAGCTTCATCCTTTATTAAATGATTTAAAGTTCCTTCTCCCGCTCTTGTCTCTTTGAGGTATTCCTCCAGGGTTTGCGCTACCAATTTTATGTCTTGGCTGGATTTTTCAAGGTTATCGAAGACCAACTTTAACTGCTTGCTAGAAACCGTGTCGCTTAACAAAACAGCCGCAGCACTTTGATCATAATTTACTTTACCGAGGATTGCATTGACCTTTGTGACCAAAGAAGAAGTGTTTTGAGTCGTTTTCTTCAGTTCGATTACTGATTGTCGTATGTTTTGGGCCAATAAGGTATCGCTCAATAGTGTGCCTAAGGTTCCTTTTCCTTCCAGAATTTTATTGGTTATCATCAATAAATCGCTTGTCAGCAAAGCAGCGTTTTCGTTGGTGGTATTTAGGATGGAAAGCATGTCATCCGTTCCAACTTTACTGTATGACTGTATGGTGTCTCCTGAGGCTACAGGTTTTGCATTTTGTTCATTTCCTGGGACAATATTGACAACCATACTTCCTACCAACCCATCTGAACCTATAAAGGCAATAGCGTCTTCTTTAATAAATCTGGAGATTTTATCTTCCACCATCATTTGAAGGGAAATGGTCTTTTCATCAATCATTACAATTTTACTCACCGTGCCTACATCTATTCCCGAATAGCGCACATTGTTCCCCGATTGTAGGCCATTTACATTGTCAAAAACAGCGTAGAGTTGAATATTTCTGCTGAAAATATGTTGGCGCTTTCCTATAGAATAGAGAATGGCAATGAGAAGCACAGTCCCTATCACTACAAATAGGCCTACTTTTGCTTTGTAAGAATTAGATTTTCCCATACGATTAGTTTTTAAAGAAGGCCTGAATTTTTGGGTCTTCTGAATTAGAAAGCTCCTCAAAAGTTCCTTCGGTATAATTGGTGCCATCTACGAGCAAAATCATCCTGTTTGAAATGACCCTTGCACAATCCACATCGTGGGTGATAATTATCGAGGAGGTGTGGTATTTTTCTTGAATATTTCGCATCAACTCTATGATTTCTTTTGCCGTGATTGGATCTAAGCCTGTTGTTGGCTCATCATAAATAATTATTTTTGGTTTTAAGATTAATGCCCTAGCTAAAGCCACCCTTCGCTGCATTCCTCCGGAGAGTTCTGCAGGCATCAAGTCTAGGGTATGTGCCAGGCCTACATTTTCCAATGCTTCTTTGACTAGAATTTCAGTACTTTCAAAACCTGGTATTTTATGGGTTTGACGCCTAAGGGGGAATTCCAGATTTTCACGAACCGTCATGGAATCGTACAAGGCACTACCCTGGAAAAGAAAGCCGATCTCCGTGCGGAGAAGGTCCAGTTCGGTATGACCTAGGCTGGTGATGTCCTGGTCTTTGATGGTAATACTTCCACTGTCAGGTTGGATGAGACCTACCAGGCACTTGATCATTACCGATTTCCCGGAACCTGATTTGCCCATTACAACCAAGTTTTCTCCTTCAAAAAGTTTTAGACTAAAATCCTTAAGTACATGGTTCTCACCAAAACTTTTGTGGAGGTTTTTTAACTCTAATACAGGCTTTAAGTTTTTTGTGGATTCCATTTAAATTTCGAAAAATATATCAGAAACAAACACAGCAATAAAATCAATTACAAACAACAGCATGGAAGTATATACAACAGCAGAGTTTGAGGCTTCTCCCACACCAACGGTTCCCTTAGAGCAATGGTACCCCTTATAGCACCCCACCAACCCAATGGCAAAACCGAAGAAAATTGATTTCACCGTGGCGGGAATAATGTCACTATAATTGAGAGCATCAAATACCTGATTGAAATAGAGTACATAGGAAACATTACCTTTTAAGTTTTCAATTATGGCAGACCCTAATAGGGCTATTACATCTCCTGTAATTATCAAAAGCGGCAACATTAATGTAGTGGCCAGAATACGGGTAACCACCAGGTATTTAAAAGGATTGTTACCAGAAACCTCCATGGCGTCTATTTGTTCCGTAACGCGCATAGAACCCAGTTCTGCCCCAATCCCAGAGCCTACCCTTCCGGCACATATAAGGGCAATGATCACAGGGCCAATTTCTCTGACAATAGATATTCCCACCATGGATGGCATCCATGACTCCGCCCCAAACTCCATTAGCGTAGGGCGTGACTGAAGGGTAAATACCAGACCCAAAATAAATCCGGTTACTCCCACCAAAAGCAGTGAACGATTCCCTACGTTATAGCATTGGCGAATCAGCTCCTTAAACTCAAAAGGCAGGCTGAATGCCTCTTTGAAAAATCGTCCTGCGAAAAGGGTCATGTCACCGATTTCGACAAAAAACGACTGTGAGCGATCTTTTATGGAGGTTGATTTTGACATTGGGAGAAATATAAAAACCGAATTTAGTGATGATTCTGAGTTAATTACATGATGCAAGTCATTTTTAAAAATGATACAAATACTGGGATTTATAAGGTTCTGTATAATTTCAGCATTTAAAACTCCATGTGCAACAGGAGCTTGGTTTTTCCTGCTAATTAGGAGTTAATGCATACATTTATCTTGATTGAACTTGTTTTGCAGGCTTAAGCCTTTAGCTTTGTTCCTTAATTAAAAGCATACTTAAATCTGTTTTTGAGGCTGATCATAGGGCCTATTTCTTAATTTCAGGTAGCTTTCTGGCTGCTTGTTTTGAATCGCTTATCCTAAATGTTAATGATGAGAATTTTATTTTGTTTATCCCTTCTTCTAATTTTTGGAAATTGTACTTCTAAAATAGAACAAACTACCTTCAAGGTAATGGCCTGGAACATTTTGCATGGAGGCAATGATATCGAGAATGGTCCTCAGAATGTTATTCAAATCATTAAGGAAATCAACCCTGATGTGATATTGATGGTAGAAACCTACGGTTCAGGGAAAATGATTGCAGATTCACTGGGCTATGACTTTCATTTAATTGCAGAAGAAGGTACCGCCCTGGACGATAAATCCGTCAACTTGTCTATTTTTTCTAAGTTTCCATTTGGAGAGCGAATTGATACAGATTATCCTTTCTATTTGGGAGGGCGAGAAATACTGATAAAGGATCGAAAGATCCGATTATTTTCCAATTGGTTTCACTATTTACCTTGGGAGGATTCTCCCGAGGATTTGGGATTAAACACAGCGGAATTACTAGCTTGGGAACGGTCTGAAAACAAGTATGACATGATCCAAAAAGTGCTTCCCTATTTGAAAAAATACAGTGCAGAAACGGATTCCATTCCCATGATTTTTGGTGGGGACATGAATACCCCATCACATTTGGATTGGGGAGAAGCGACCAAGGAAATTCACAATGGCTTGGTGGTTCCATGGTACAGTACCAAAGTTTTGGAAGACATGGGATTGATAGATACCTATAGAACTTTAAATCCAGATCCATTGGCCAATCCGGGGATCACATGGGACAGTAAAGGGGTGAAAGATGAACACCGGATAGACTATATATTTTATAAGGGGGATGCTTTAAAAGCCATCGATTCAAAATCCTATAAAGCATTTTTGGGCGAACCCTTCTCCATAAATGGAAAGACATTTGCTTATCCTTCAGATCATGGCTTTGTGCTGACTACTTTTGCGTTTAAAAACTTCCCCTAGCGAAGCAGAGATGTTTGAGTGAAACCGATAATTTTATCTTGTTTATTTTTTGCTTTTCGAAGCGTAATGGGATTCAAAAATTCGGTATTTAAATAGGGCCACAACAATAGAACCACCAATGCCGTTCCCCAATAAAGTGAGGACAAGGAACATCAAATAATCTCCCATAGAGATTGTTTCTGAATATAGAAAGGCGCCAAAAGCTTCTATATTTCCCACAATGCTGTGGTGAAAACCAACAAAACCTATGGTTCCGGTTATCAGTGCGATTAGAAGAATTCGGGTTAAGGATTCGGTAGTACTGTTCAATAACCAAGTTAAAAGTCCCATCAACCAGCCGGCAAAAATTGAACTTAGCAATAAAACTCCGTAACTGTGATTCAATATATGGCTACCAATTTTCACCATTGTTTCTTTGTCGAAAAGATTAAGCTGTGCTGCCAGATCTCCCACACAGAAAATGAATAAAATCCCCCCTAGGAGATTTCCAATAATGACCAAGCCCCAAATTGTCAATAATTCTAAAACGGTCCTTTGTCCATTTAAAACTGGCAATGCCAGTACAGAAGTTTGCTCTGTGTACAAGATAGATTTCCCTAGGATGACCATGATAAATCCCAATGGGTAAACCAGACCAAACATTTTAAATACAATATGCTCTTCTACTTTGCCTGCTAGAAGGAAATACAGTGTGCAAATCAATAGATAGCTAAATCCAATCTCAAGACCGGCAATGCAAGCACTTAAAAAAACGGCTAATTTTTTAATTTTAAATATTTCTTCACCTTCATGAATAACACGACTGAGGATATCCGTATATTTTTCTGAACCCTCTACTTCATTGGATCTTTTCTCCAGATCTTGCTGGTGTTCTTTTTGGTCTTTTTCCTCAGCCTTCATAAATTCAAAATGGTGTGATAAATTGGCTCTACTGTTCTTTTAACTAACTAAGGTAAACAAATTATGTTTGTACAAGAGGATGCAATAGTAGAACAGGTGCTAATTGATCAGCTTTTCTACCTTTTCTTTGTATGCCTCCCCAACAGAAAACTCCATCTCTCCTAAAAATACACTGTTTTTTCGAATGGAGGTAATTTCACCAATTGCTACTGCATAGGATTTGTGAATTCTGATAAATTGATCTGCTGGTAATGCGGATTCAGCTTCCTTGAAACTCATGCGTACCAGCAAAGGTTGTGGGTTACTTTTTAAATAAAATTTGATATAATCTCCATAACCCTTAAGCCATAAAAGGTCTACGAATTTTATTTTTACCTGGCTGTAATCCACGTTTACGAAAAAATGATCGAGCACTTTTTTTGCTTGGACAGGAGTGTGGGCTACTTGTAAATCGAAGCGGTCTTTGGCCCGGTTACAGGCTTTCAGGAAGCGCTCCATAGGTACTGGCTTGACCAGATAATCTACAACATCAAGCTCAAAACTTTCTAAGGCGAATTCTTTATAGGCCGAGATTATGATTGCCAGTGGTTTTTTTTCAAGACTTGAAATAAACTGTAACCCCGTTAATTCCGGCATTTGGATGTCAATAAAGATAAGGTCTATTTGTTGCTTTTGCATCTCCTCCATTGCATCAAAAGCATTGTCACAAGTGGTCACCAAATTAAGGAATGCTATTTTGCCAATATAGTTTTTAAGTAATTCTAGGGCAAGAGGTTCATCATCTATGGCAATACAGTTTATCATGAATTGTTTTTTTTGGCAGGATCTACCTTCAATATATTCGTTTTTGCTTTAAAATGAAACTTATGTTCTTCTGCTTTTGATCCTTTGACCCACTTCTGCAGTCTGTGGCTTTGTTTGAATTAACCCGGATTATGTAATAGGATTCGTGATGAGTGTTGCAATCGCAAGAAAATCAGGCTGTTTGGATATTTTAGCATAGCACCGCTATGGTGAAATTCAAAACAGCAACGAAGTGGCTGATTTTGAAGCGATTTCAGCACGTAATAGATTGTCAATTGCATATTTCGGGATTAAGCATTTCAGGTCATTTTCTGAGCTTTGCTGTGTGCTAAGAGATGTTTAGCTGGTAGTAAAAATGGAGAAACCCCTACACGATACAAATGTAAAGGTAGAGGCGTCTCCATTATGAAAATCTTAAATTTCGAGTAGGAAATTCAGGGCTAAGTATTTACTCCGAATTTAATCTACGCGTATATTTTGGTAGTAAACTTTATTGCCATCTTTAACGCTGATGATATAGTTTCCTCTGATGGCTTTTTCAAAATTGAAAGTTTTGTCAATGTTTGCCTGGCTAGTTAGTGTTTCACCAAATACCTTGGCTTTGTCTTGATTGATAATTTTAATATCCACATTATTTAAGTCCTTGTTGCTAAGATTGAGACGTACTTTTTTGCCTTCTGTTTCAAATACATTTGATTTCTTTGTCACCTCTTTGTTTATGATTTTCACTGCAGTATCTTCAATGTCAATAGTGTAAACCACTGATTGAGTCTCATCGTTTACTTTAAGGAAATAGGTGCCAGCTTCAAGGTTCTTGAAGTTAAAACTCTTTGCGTAATTTTTATCTGTGACATCATCGTAAAATAAAATATTGGCTTTGGAATCATTCAGGGATACCACCGTTTCTTTAGAAGTGGAAACCATTTCAAATACCAAACTTTTGGCGGCTATTCCATTGACCAGATTGATGCTTGGCTCATAGGCCATGGAAGTAAAAGAGATGAACATAAATGCGGCTACTGCGGTACTTTTTAACAAATTTTTCATGATAGTATTTTTAGAATGTTTGATTAATAACTGTCTGTTTGTGATTGAGTTATAGGTCAAACATAAGCAGCTCTAGCCTGCCTATTTATTAAGTGCGATGAAAGGAGAAAAGATTGCGACAAAGACTTAAAATGTTGCGATGAAAAATTCGAAGAAGATATAATTTACCTAGAAAATCGGTTTCAGCTCAGGTTTCAAAACGGTGAAAAACAATAATTAGGGTAGTTAGCAATTGGGATTTTAGATTTATAAAATCCCCTAGGAAGGAAAGATAATATGAGGCAAATTACCTGTTGTCCTTCAAGATTAGTATTTTTAGGCTCGATGTGTGAAAGTTCAGTCACTTCAAGTATTATGAACTTTAGTCAGGTCTCAAAACCGTGCTATTGTATTTTTTTTAAGAATAGCCAAATTCAGAGGATTTCATCTTAGGTGAAAGTATAAAAACGAAATAAACCCAATTTAAAGAATACATGAAATTTTTAAAAGTACTTTATTTATTGACCGCATGTGCATTGCTAAACGCCTGCAACAATGAAGTTAATCAAAATGTTTTAACTACTGACATTTGCATTCTGGGTGGGAGCGAGGCTGGATTTACGGCCGCTATTCAAGCTTCCCGGCTTGGTAAGAAAGTGGTGCTTATTGAACCGACGGGGCATCCGGGTGGGATGGTAGTAGAGGGATTGGGGAAGGACATGCGGTTTGGAAATGCACGCGTGATTGGAGGAATAGCACGCGAATTTTATGAAAAAGTGGAAGCGCATTACGGGCTAAAAGCAGAATTTGAAAACCCAAAATGGTATTCAAAATATGAGCCTTCAATTGCTGAAGCGGTAATTGAGCAGATGTTGGAGGAAGAAAAAAACATTACCATTATAAGAAATACTCGGATAAAGGAACAAAACGGAGTAGAAAAAAAAGGGAATAGAATAGAAAAGGTTATTCTTGAAAATGGCTCAGAAATAAAGGCCAAAGTATTTGTTGACGCTTCCATAGAAGGTCATTTGCTGCATTTTGCTGGAATAACTACTGAAACAATTCGGGAGGGGAATGAAAAATATGGGGAGAAGCTTAACGGCGTTCAGGAAGTAAATACTTTTAAGCAGTTTACGGTAGATGTTGACCCTTATATTATAGAAGGCGATTCTACAAGTGGACTAATCCCTACCATTCAAGCTGGGGAATTAGGAAACCATGGAGATCCCAGCCATTATATTCAGGGCTTTTGTTTTAGGATGTGCCTGACAAAAGATGAGCAAAACAAGCTACCAATTAATAAACCTGAGGACTATGTATCTGAAAGGTATGAAATTTACAGAAGGCACCTGAAAGAAGGAGGCCAGCTCTTCAGGCCTGAGGCCAATAGGCATAATGGTAAAACGGACATAGGCAGTTGGCACGATCTATCAGCAAATCTTTATGGAGAGAATTGGGAATACCCACAAGGGGATTATGAAAAACAAGACAGTATTATCCAATATCACCGTTCTTTTACTTTAGGATTGCTGTGGTTCTTACAAAACGACGAAAGTGTGGATAGTCTTACCAGAGCCAATTGGGAAGGATGGGGTTTGCCTAAAGATGAATTCACAGACAATGGCAATTGGCCACGTCGCTTGTATATTCGAAGTGGAAGACGAATGGTATCTGAATACGTCATCACTGAACACAATGTCGATATTAAGGTTAAAGATACGGTTTCAGATCCGATTGCGATAGCATGGTGGCCGCCGGATGTGCACCACGCCAGAAGAATTGTAAAAGATGGCAAAGCTTATAATGAAGGGTTTACCCATGTAGAAAACGATGGAACTTGGAAACCTTTTAAAATCTCATTTCAGGCCACAGTGCCAAAGAAAGATGAATGTAGTAATGTATTGACGCCTACCTGTCTTTCCTCAAGCTATGTGGGTTATGGAAGTATTCGAATCGTTCCTACTTTTATGATAATGGGTCAGAGTGTTGGTGCAGCAGCGACTATTGCGGTTAATGAAAATTTGGATGTACAAGATATACCCTTCCCAGAATTGGAAAAGGTCTTGCTGAGTCAGAATCAATTGCTTGCTCTTCCGGATGATTGGTTGGAAATAATCACCAAAAATAATTAAATCAAAAAAGCCTCTGCAATTGTTGCGGAGGCTTTTTTACTATTTTGATTTATTTACTACCTACGGAAGTAATAAAAATGTCCATCTTCGGCTCCTGCCAAAACGTCCAGTATCCCATTTTTATTCCAATCAACAAAAGTAGGGCTTGTGGTATGTCCAGCAAGGATTACTTCAGATATAGGGCCTTTATGGTTAAAGACTACCTTATCAGGGCTTTCGCTAATGTTTTCAAATAAGGAAATATTTACGCTATTGATCAATAGGTCCAGGTCACCATCATTGTCCCAATCCATAAAGCTGATTTTCCTTCGCCCACTACTACCAGCGTCTGAAATGTTAAGTCTTAAGACGCCAGGGTTTGTATCTTCCACTTTGTCTTTGTTGGTAAATGTGGAGCCATTTTCTCCGTAAAAGATGCGTTTTCCGGGCTGAAGAATTGGTTCACCATTACCTTGTTTCCCTTCAAAGTAGGCAAGGTAGCCTTCATGATCTAGCATCACCAAATCCATAACCCCATCTTTGTTCCAATCGATAGCATATGGAGTAGTTCTCCACTGTGTCGCCAATTCATTGGCTTCAGGTTTCCACCAGTTCCACGCTGGATGTGGGGGTGTTTGGTCTGCCCAATCTATTTTTACAGGTTGAGGAGCCAATAATCCATTTCCAGTGTTTTTGATCCATTCTACTCTACCCCAGATGGAGTTGAAAACAATGTCTTTGTGGTTGTCGCCATCCCAGTCAGCTACGGTCAAAGTGGTGTAACCCCATTTTGCTTCGGCAGGTCCTTGAATAGATCCGTTGTCACCGGCTTGGATCCTTACCGGTTCACCATCGATTTCCAATAGTTTTGGCTCAGCCCATTTTGGATTCGCCGCCCCATCCAAATTTTCTATAAAGGCAAAGTGGCCAGCAGAGTTACCTGCAATGATGTCTTCATCGCCATCATTGTCCCAGTCAACACTAACAGGTGTTACCAAAGCCCCAAATTTAAGGTTGTCTGCTTGTTGTCTGAAGTATTTTGGGGAATCAAAAATAGGAAGTCCATTTTTAGTTTCTCCTGTGTTTTTTATTAATGCCACGCGGCCATCTTCATCACCTACTACCAAATCTACATGTCCATCTTTATCCCAATCCAAGGCTACGGGAATGATCATTTCTAGATTCATGGTAATTATACCCTCCTCGTTTTCTAAAAATTTACCTTCTTTGTAAATAGGTTTTTCTCTGGTGCCTGTGTTTTCAAAATACGTCATTTTATCCAGAAACTCTCCACAAATAAGGTCAAGGTCTCCATCTCCATCAAAGTCTGCGAAATTAGGTGAAGGAGCACCATATACATTTATCTCTTTTCCTCCAGCTTTAATTCTTCCACGGTTTTCGTAATTGCCGTCTTTGTTCTCTAATAAATATACATAACCAAAAAGCGGTCCATTGGTCCAAACACCTTGGTCATTGTAGGCATCGTCCCAGCCGTAAGAAGACCAATCATCCATGCCAACAATAATATCAAGGTCACCATCTCCTTCATAATCTATCATCTTCCACTGGTTGAATCTAGGCTTTTTACCCAGTTCCTTGGTAAGTTCCTCAATGGGAAAAAGGTCTTTAGGTGTTGAGGCCAAGTCAGTTTTGAAGTTCATTAACTCTGCACCAGGAGTCAATACCTTAACACCTTGGTCTGTATGGGAAACTTGTACTTTAGATATGGCATCTCCTATTCTAACAGGAGGTGCGAAATCTGGGAAATCTTCACCGCTGGTATTTTCAAAAAAGTAAAGTCCATTGAAAGGTTTGTCCGGACAGGAAACAAGCATGTCCATGTCACCATCCCCATCATAATCCATAGGCAATGGCCAAGCCCATAATCCCACACCTAGAAATGAAGTGGCTCCAGGGTTATTGTATTTTACGATTTCGAAGTCACTAGATTCTTCAACTGCCTCTTCGGTTGCTTTAGGACTTGAGCAAGCTGCTACCAAAACCAGCATGGCAAGTATTAAAAAGTTTTTCCTAAGGGGGTTCTTTAATTTTCTCATTTTAATAATTTGGGTTTCTTCTTTCATATTATTAATCGTTGTTTGCAAAGCTGTGTTTTATTAGTGGCGGACATTGGCAAAAACTTTGTTTTACTCAGTTTTTCATTAGCAATGTATCTGTTTAGAAAATTCGCCTTTATTATTGTCTATGTGCCAAAGCTGAATTGTCTTATTAGGTACCCTATTATAATGAAAAAGACCACCCAAAACTGAGTGATTGTGTGCATTTCTACCGTATTTTCCCTTTGCCTTCATTAAATATCTAAAATAATATTTTATTCACATAATCATATGTTGTTTTCATAAGGTTAATTGATGTAAACCCTAATACAATCCTTTTAGGTGGTGGGAGAGGGCTTTGCCTTTCCTTTCTTGCTTTGCTTAGTTTTTCATTTTTAGGGAATGTTATGATTGATAAGGAATAGGGTAACTGATAGATTTACAGTTGTGTGAAAAATTAGAACCAATCAATTGGCGCCTTTAATAAAAGAAGGGGATCATGATCTTATTCGACCTTAGCTGAATAGCATTACTTTTTTCCAGAAGTTAAAAATCTTATTATTTTTATTTGGAATTAATCCAAATAGATGTACATTCGCTTTTCAATAGTTTATTAATAATTAATCTAAATAAATGAAAGGCTTATTGCTAACTTGTTTAACTACTATGATCCTTTTGGCCTGCTCTACCGGTGAAAAGAAAGCCAAGGACAGTTCTGAAGTAGCAAATCCTAGTATTGTTACTGCAGGGGGTACCCTAACTGAAATCGTGTATACGCTTGGTTTGGGTGACAGGATCATTGCAACTGACCGTACTTCTACTTATCCGGAAAAGATGCAGTCTTTGCCTAGTATAGGTTACAGGAATCAAATTAAGGCAGAGGGGATCTTGTCCCTTGCTCCGGATATCATTCTTGCTGAAGAGGACTACTTGTCAGAAGATGTGGTGGATCAATTGAAATTGATGAACCTGGAAGTTCATTTTTTCAAAAAACCAGAAAATCCAACAGACACCAAGACGCTTGTTAGTGAATTGGCGACATTATTTGAAGTGCCTGAGCGTGGGATAGAAATAAATGAGGGAATAGACGAGGATCTGCAAATATTGGCAGATTACTTGGCTGACAATGAGGAAAGGCCAAGCGCAGCCTTTGTTATGGCAAGAGGACCGGAGACTTTATTCGTGGCTGGTGAGGAGACCTTTGCAGAAACAATCTTCAATTTGGCTGGTATTCGTTCTTCCGCCCAAGGTTTCGAAGATTTTGTCCCCTTGACACCAGAATCGCTGGTAACCATGTCACCGGAATACTTGGTTTTATTTGATTCAGGTTTGGAAAGTTTGGGAGGCATAGAAGGTATGGCTAGAATTCAAGGGATCAAGGAAACAAAGGCCTATCAGGAAAGCCAAGTACTTAGTTTTGACGGACATTATTTATCAGGACTCGGGCCTAGGGTAGGACAAGTAGCATTGGAACTAGCTAAAGCAGTAAGAAACAAATGATAGCGCTTCCACTAACTTTCTCAAAACAGCGATTAAGTCGGTGGGTGCTAATCGGATTGTCTGTGTTACTTGTTGGCATTGTAATGCTCTCCCTTACGAAAGGAGCGTATTCCATAGGCCTGTCCCAAGTTATAGCGGCTTTAATTGAACCTTTCGGTTACCATTTAGATGCATTTGACCTAAGAGCTGCCAATGTTTTGATGCAGATAAGACTACCCAGAATAATCCTCTCAGTATTGGTTGGTGGAGGTTTGGGAATTGCCGGAGCAGCATTGCAGGGTTTGTTTAGGAATCCTTTGGTAGAGCCAGGGCTAATAGGAGTGAGTAGCGGGAGTGCACTGTTTGCCGTTATTTTTCTGGTCGTTTTTCCAGGAATAACAAGCATTTTTCCAATACTGGAACGTTTAGGCTTGCCAATGTTCTCTTTTTTGGGAGGCTTGGTTAATGTGTTCGCAGTGTATTATCTCGGGGCGAAAAAAGAAGGTGAAAATACGGCCACTATTATTCTAGCGGGAGTAGCCATTAATGCTTTGGCTGGGGCTTTGATTGGACTCACTTTGTTTTATGCGGACGATACCGCATTGCGGAGCTTCACTTTCTGGAGTTTGGGTGATTTGAGTGTTGCTTCCTGGGAGAAGCTTCCGATTGCAGCGCTGCTAATTTGCATTCCTTCCCTCGTATTATTGAAAGGATCAAAGAATTTGAACGCATTGGCTTTGGGAGAGAAAGAGGCCTTTTATATGGGAGTAAATGTAAACCGCACAAAGGTAACCTTACTTGTTTCCACCGCTTTGATTGTTGGGGTGGCTGTTTCTTTAACCGGAATGATTGGTTTTGTGGGTTTGATTGTGCCTCATTTGATGAGAATAAGTTTTGGTGCTGATCACAAGTTGGTTTTACCAGGTTCTTTTTTACTAGGAGCCATCTTATTGAATTTCGCTGACCTATTGGCCAGAACCATTGCCATACCAGCAGAGATGCCCATAGGCGTAATAACCTCCTTATTGGGAGCACCTTTCTTTATGGGATTGATTTATAATTTAAAAAAATAAAACGCCAATGCTAACTGCCTCAAATATTCAATTTCGAATAAGAAATCGGACCATATTGGATACCACTAGTTTAGAAGTGGCAGCAGGGCAGATTATAGCCATATTGGGGCCAAACGGTGCAGGTAAATCAAGCCTATTTAAATTGCTTTCAGGTGAGTCTAGCTGTACATGTGGAGAAGTAAGCTATAATGGCAGAAGTATAGCCAAATACAAAGCCAGGGATTTGGCAGAGCTGCGAGCTGTAATGCCCCAGCACTCTTCCGTTAACTTCCCATTTACGGTTCGGGAAGTGGTAGAGTTGGGACTTATCTCAATTCAACCTAAAAGTCCAGAAAAGACAGTTGATGAAGTCATGGCTTTGGCTCAAATCAAACATTTGCAGGGCCAAGAATATTATCAATTGTCAGGAGGAGAAAAACAACGTGTGCAACTCGCTAGGGTTTTGGCCCAGGTTTGGGAAAGAAAGCCTTATCCTCGCTATGTATTGCTGGATGAGCCAACTTCTAGCCTTGACATCGCCCAGCAACATGCAGTTTTGGAGATTTTACTTCAACTCAAAAGCAGAAATATCGGGGTGTTAATAATTCTTCACGATCTAAATCTTGCCGCGCAATATGCAGATGAAATCATCCTCTTGAAATCCGGTAAAATTTGCTATTGTGGCCCTATGAAAGAAGGAATGGATGGCTGTTTGCTTGAAAAAGTCTTTGACCATCCCATTAGAATTATGAATTGTCCAGTAACCAATCAATTGATTGTTCATAGTACCAATAAACCAAAAATGTATTCTTCATCCCGAGCTATGCAATAATATAGGTGTTGCTTATTTCGGGTTCAAATCAAACTTTATATTATAAAAACAAATGGAAGGCATACCTACTTCATTGATTAATTTAAAAGCTTCTTGGGAAGAGCTTAAAACGGAAAACCCTAAACTTAGAATCAGGGATGCTGCAAAGCATTTGGATGTTTCAGAAGCAGAATTGCTAGCAACAGGGCTAGGACAAAACGTAGTTCGACTGTCAACAGATTTTGTCGATCAGGTTAAGAAATTTCCTCGACTTGAAAAAGTAATGTCGTTGACAAGAAGTGAAGGTTGTGTATTGGAACATAAAGGAAGGTTTCAGAAAATAGAAATCCATGGTTCAGCCCCTCATCAGGTTGGTACAGTGATTGGCCCCATAGAACAAAGAATTTTTTTTAACGCATGGAAATATGGCTTTGCAGTAAATAGCGATACGCCACGTGGGCCTATGTTTAGCCTTCAGTATTTTGATGCCCAAGGTGATGCTATAATGAAAGTATACCTACAGGAGAAATCAGATGATGATTTTGCAAAGACAATGGTTTTGGAGCACCTTCATAAAGATCAAGTTTCAGCTTTGGATCCTGTGCCTTATGCCTTGCCAGAATATACAAGCGAAGATGACTTGGATAAAGCCTGCTTCTCTTCTGACTGGGAAAACATGAAAGATACCCATGATTTCTTTGGGATGTTACGGAAGTACAAATTGAATCGCCTGAATGCAGTAGAGTGGATTGGTGACAATTGGGCCCATCAGGTGGATAGATTGTCGGCCAGACAAGTGGTCAATACTGCTTCTGAAACGGGACTTCCCATCATGGTTTTCGTTGGTAATAAAGGAAATATTCAAATTCATCAGGGTAAGGTTAAGAACATCAAACAATTGGAAGATTGGCTTAATGTAATGGATCCGGATTTCAATATGCACCTTAATGAAGAGGTGATTGACAAGGCTTTTGTAGTGCATAAAAACACAGTGGATGGCTTGGTATCAGCGCTGGAGTTATTTGACAAGAAAGGAGACATGGTTTGCCAATTTTTTGGATTGAGAAAACCAGGCATTCCACAAAAAGAAGCGTGGAAAGATTTGCTTGATAGCTTGAATTAATAATAGCGCAGGGGAATGGTGCCCTTGCGTAAAAAATTTAAACCAATGATTAGAATTAATCTAATTAAACTTAACATGATGGTTTTATTCCTTCTTCACCCCTTAATTGGACATGGAGCGGAGGGAGATAAAATCATTGTAGACAATTATGGCAATCCACTTCCACAGGCAGTGGTTCAAGTGGATCAGTTGCCTCCTATTGTTGCTGGGCCTTCGGGAGAAATAAGCCTGGCTCAATTGGGGACCGGAGATTCCGTTTTGGTATTTGCATTGGGGCATGAAAGCAAGCAATTCAGCTGGGCAGAATGGAGCATGGCTGATGTCATAGTCCTGAAAGAAAAGGAAGGAGAATTGAATGAAGTGGTGGTTTCGGCTACCCGAACTGACCGTACTGTTGCGGATTTGCCCATGCCGGTGAGTGTTATTGGTAAAAAAGCCATACAGCAGACAGGAGGGATTCGGCTTTCAGAAGTACTAAGTGAGCAGACAGGTTTACAGATTGTCTCTAATCATGGTACAGGATTGCAAATGCAGGGCTTGGATACGGACTATATCCTTATCCTTCTGGATGGGGAACCCTTGATTGGCAGAACTGCCGGAACATTTGATTTGAACCGGATTTCTGTTTCCAATATTGAGCGAATAGAGATACTCAAAGGACCTGCCAGTGCAATTTATGGCAGTGAAGCCATGGCTGGTGTAGTAAACATCATTACTAAATCTGCTGGTCAGGGTAAAAAAATTGACCTTGGATTGAGGCAGCGATCCTTTAATACTTGGAATCCTTATTTGGATTTTGGAATAAGAGAAAAGAAGTGGAATGTAGATGTTTTCTACGATTACTATAGGACAGATGGGTATGACCTGAGCCCAGAAGTAACGGGAAAAACCCAAAACCCTTACCAGTCTCACAGTGCACAAGTAAAGCTGGGAACCAACCTAGGCGCGGGCTGGAATTTTAATGTGTTTTTTCGAGGCTATACTGAGCAAGCCACAGGTTTATTGGAAGTGGAAGAAAGTTCAGGCCCAGAGGTACTTGATGTCGATGACAAACGAAAGGAAATTAATATTAACCCAACCTTAAGGTACAAGCCCAACAATGACTGGTTGATCACCCTTAGGAATATGAGTACTCTGTTTAGTACCAATTCAGATACGAGGTACCAGAAGGAAGGAAAGGTGTTTGATATACAGGAATTCGATCAAATTTTTCAGCGAACGGAATTGCAGTCGGATTATCAGATCAATCAAAAACAATTGCTCACATTGGGTTTGGGATTCTCAGGCGAAACGGTAGAAGCCACCCGATATGATGATAGAAATCATTTTGACGCCACTTATTTTTACTTGCAACACCAATGGGATGCTTCTGATAAGATCAATATTGTCAGTGGTGCCCGTGGTGATTTTCATAGCGTATATGGAAGTCGTGTAAGCCCAAAACTTTCCGGACAATACAAGTTTTCGGATACTTTTAGCTGGCAGTTGTCAATTGGTTCCGGCTTTAAGGCACCTGATTTTCGGCAACTACTATTGAACTTCAACAATGCCTCTGCTGGCTATTACGTGTTTGGCTCCAGTGTGGCAAATGAAGCCCTAGAAAAATTGGAGGAAAAAGGGCTGGTAGCAAAACGACTTATTCAGCCAGAGAATCTTGGAGAGCTGAAAGCAGAACATTCCTGGGCCGTTAATACAGGTTTTCGATGGAAACCTGCGGAGGCTGTATTGGTACAGTTGAATGGCTATAGAAATGACTTGCAAAACATGATAGAAACGGCCCCAATTGCGCAGCTGGTTTCCGGCCAAAATGCCTTTTCTTATTTCAATATCAGCCAGGTAATTACTCAAGGGGTCGATGTTGACCTGCAATACAAATGGAATGATAAGCTAAGCTTTGGTGCTGGATATGCCTATTTGGATACTCGTGATTTGGATGTATTGGGTCAAATTGACAATGGGGAGATTTATAAAAGAAATACAAGTAACCAAACTGTTCGGGTAACGAGGGCTGATTATGGAGGGCTGTTTAATAGAAGTGCTCACAGTGGCAATTTCAAGGTGAATTATTTAGAAAACCGAACAGGAATAAACTGGGCTTTAAGGGTGCTGTATAGAGGGAAGTTTGGGTTCTCGGACTTAAATGGTAACCTGATATTGGACGATGAAAGAGAGTTTTCCCCTGGTTATTTCAATGTCAATTTAACAGCTACAAAAAAGTTTGACAATGGATTCCTGATAGAATCAGGAGTTAACAATCTGCTTAATACTACCAATTTAGCCCAACCGAATATGCCGGGAAGGTTACTGTTTGTCGGGATAAAAATACCACTATTAAATTTATAACTATAACACAATACTTCATATGAAAAATTTATCAATGCTATTGTCTCTTTTCTTAAGTTTATTTGTTTTTATGGCCTGTGATCCTGCCGATGAGGATGAACCTCAATTGCCTTTGGTGGCTGAAATGGTAGTAGACCTTTCTGCTCCGAATGATGTAATAGATCGAGGTACAGGGCAGGTAGTGGAGGAAAAGCCTTTCCAATACTATAGTTTAAGTGAAAATAAGTTACTGTCCGAAAATGAGAGCTGGGACCTTGCTTTCAAAGGCACTACTATCCGTACGAATGCTGCCAAAAATGTCAGGGCCACTTTGGTAGATGGGGTTTTCCAGGAAATTAAGGAAGTGCCTGAAACCGCTACTTTTACTTTGGATACAGAAACAGAATTGGCAATTCCTACTGGTAGCGGTAATGGCTGGTACAGTTATAACCCAAGCACTCATGCAATTAAACCTATTCCGGGCAAGGTGATTTTACTGCAGACGGCATCAGGTAATTACGCAAAAGTAGAAATCCTGAGTTATTATAAAGGAAGTCCCTCCGATGAAGAGCTGGATCCCCTAACGGATGAAGGGGCCACTTATACTTTCCAGTTTGTGCTACAACCGAACGGGACAACCAAATTCGAGTAATTAAACCCGATATAGTTTTATTTGCAAGTTTCAGTTTTCGAGTCCCTGTTAAAACCATTTATTTCTGGCAGGGACTCTTTTACTTCTTTCAGGTCAGTGTTTATTTTTTTTAAGCGATTTAGAAAGTCCTCATAGAAGTTCTTTTTTAAATTTTCCGCTTGGATAGTCTGATTTTTAGGCTTCATAAAGTACTCAACTTTTTAATGAAATTGAATGTCATAATTAATCTTTCAACCCATGGCAGTAACCTTGGGTTTGTACACTACTTTTATAGACGCATTTTACTTCAAAATCCCTCGGGTTTAATTGATTTTTTGAATTTCAGCTTCCCTATCAAATAATGCGTTGACAGGTCATTGATCTGAGGTGAAAAGACAAAAAGAAGAAATGCCTATCTTTAACCCGGATTATGTAATAGGGTTCGTGATGAGTGTTGCAATCGCGAGAAAATCAGGCTGTTTGGATATTTTAGCATAGCACCGCTATGGTGAAATTGAAAACAGCAACGAAGTGGCTGATTTTGAAGCGATTTCAGCACGTAATTGATTGTCTATTGCATATACCGGGTTTAAGATTCCTATTCCACACTCGGTAAAAACTTTGAGACCTAATGGAGCCTTTTATAAGACATGTACTGTACGACTATTCCTACTTTATTTTGTTTGGGCTTTCCTTGGGCTACTTTTTACTGCTATATTTTGGTATAGGAGCTCTTTTTTTAGCCATTTGTAGATTTTTGGAATCTCGTAAACTGCTTCACAAAATTCGGCCCGAGGAAGTTTCTCGCCGGCAGATTATTTTTGAAATCAAACATTCTCTGAAGTCCATTGTGGTCTTTGGGTTTTCGATTATACCTGTTATTTACTTTGTACGTTTAGGTATTATAGAATTATTACCCAATACCTGGCTTACGGGATTGGCTGGGCTTATTGTACTTACTTTATGGAATGAGGTTCACTTTTACTTCGTGCACCGATTGATGCATCAAAAATTCATGATGAAACAGGTGCATTACATTCACCATAAATCGCATGTCCCAACAGTTTATTCTGTGTTTAGCTTTCATTGGGTGGAGGCCTTATTATTAAGTACGGTACCTTTAACCATATTGCCGTTTATTCCATTTTCTATACTTGCCGTTTTCATATTCCCTCTGGTAAGCATTTTGTTGAATTTTGCCGGGCATTGTAATTATAGGTTTGGAAATGGCAAAGGGAATGGGTGGGAGCACTTTGGCACCTGTCACAATGAGCACCATAGTAGAGGTAGAAAAAACTATGGCTTTGCACTTAATCTTCTGGATAAATTGTTTTCCAGACAAAATAGATAACAAATGAATGAAGTATATATAACCGCATCAGGTGCCTTTTTACCTAATAAAGCTGTTTCAAACGAAGAAATGGAGGATTTTCTGGGGAGGATCAACGGGAAGGATAGTCGTGTAAAAGAACGGATTTTAAAACAAAATGGTATTAAAACGAGGTTTTACGCCCTAAACAAATCCCAGGAAACCACCCATTCCAATGCTCTTTTAGCTGTAAATGCGGTGAAGAATGCCCTCAAAAAAAGCAATTTACGGTCTGCTGATATTGAGTTATTGTGTACAGGGACAACCCAAGGAGATTTACCAATACCAGGATTTGCCAGCATGGTGCATGCTGATTTGGACTTCAAGCGCTGTGAAGTAGCCAGTTTTCAGAGTGTTTGTGCCAGTGGGATCATGGCATTGAAAAATGCCTTTAGTCAAATTAAAAGTGAAGAGAAACAGAATGCAGTCTGTGTAGGAAGTGAGCTTCCGAGTAGAATGTTTAAAGCCTCAAGATTCGAGGCACAGGGAGTAGAAGCTTTGCCTTTTGATGCGGAGTTTTTGCGTTGGATGTTATCTGATGGAGCTGGTGCTTTTGTGCTTCAAAACAAGAAAAATCATGAGGGGATTTCTTTGAGAATAGACTGGATTGACATTAAGTCTTATGCCAATGAATTCCCGGTGTGTATGTACACCGGCAAGTTGGACAATAAAAATGAAGGAGGAAAATCATGGCTAGATTATTCAAGCTATGAGGAAGCTTCTAAAGCCGGAGCAATAAATTTGAAACAGGATACCAGGCTCTTGGAAAAGGTAATTAAAACCGGTGTTTCGCATTACTTTGAGTTAATCGATCAGGGGAAGATTAGTGCTTCTCAAATTGATTGGTTGTGTTGTCATTATTCCTCTGAGGTTTTCAAAGATACGATCAAGGAGCTGATGGAAAAGGGAGGAGGAGCCGTAGCCGAAGAGAAATGGTTTAGCAATCTTACATCCAAAGGGAATACCGGGGCAGCCTCAATTTTTATTATGTTGGAAGAATTGATGTATTCCGGAAAGCTAAAAACTGGTGATACCATACTCTGTATGGTACCTGAAAGTGGTCGATTCATCACTTCTTATATGCGATTAACAGTGGAGGGAAATGCTAATTTGAAGACCAAGGCTTACCCAATTAGAGAAATAGAACCACCTGAATTGATTATTGATAAGAATGAAACTTCAGAGTGGTTGATACGAAATCTTGCCCAAGTTTGGATTGATTTTGAAACGGACTTGCTCAAAGTACCTGTAGTCGCCAAGATTCATGATGGGAAGTTGAGTATGGCTGATTATAAGCTGTTGTTAATAGACCTTAGACAACAAGTCATAGATGGTTCTCAATGGATTTCCAGAGCTGCCTCAAATATAGACATTGACTTGTTTGAACTGCGTTCCGCATTTATCAAACACACTGCAACAGAACACAAAGATTACCAAATGCTTGAAAGGAACTTTGAGGCTTTGGGGGAGAGTATGGAAACCATAAGGTCCGGTGATAAAAACATTGGTACTGTTGCCTTGACTTCTTTTATGTTTCAGCAGGCAAGCAAACCCAATCCCATTGATTTGCTAGGGGCGATGTTTATTATTGAGGGGATAGGAAAACGATTGGCCGGTTTTTGGGGTGAAATGATTCAAGACCAGTTGGAGTTGAAAGACAGTCAGGTTTCTTTCTTTACTTACCATGGCACGGCTGATGAAAATCATTTTCATAATTTAGAGCAGGCATTGAATCATCCCAAAATGAATATAGATATAGCAAAGGCGATCGTTAAAACAGCGAAAGCAACGGCAAGGTTATACAAGATGCAATTGGAAGAATTGGGGAATTATTAGCGAGAAGTATGAAAGACAATATATTAGATTTATCGAAACATGATGAAAGGGATCCCAACCCTTGGTTGGCCTTATTTCTTGATGATAGCATTCCGATTAACCAAACGACCAAGTTGGTTTTAATGAGGGACAATTCTTCACGCTCTGTAAGGTACTTGCTGCCCTTTATTGAAGTAGGATCTAAGATCACCATGTTCTTCATTCATATTTTCAAGTTTTTTTTTCCCAAACTTATCAATTCTTCAAAAGTTCTTCATAGGATCTTGGCTTGGGGACTCAAGCGCTTTGTAAGCCCGGATGCCAATTTGCTTATTTTTAGGCATTTTCATATTGGTACAGAGATATTACAATTTATTGGAGGCAATATTCCGAATGTGGAAGTTGCGGGAGACCCGCTTAAACCACGAAATTTTGAGGATGTAAAAGACGACTTGTTTTTAAAACATGATTTGAATTTGTACAACTTTGTAATTCGCCTTAACCGTCAATTGAGAGAAAAAAACATAACAATAGGCCCGCCTGAACAGATGAACTTAAGTATGATCACAGAGGATCAATTTGATCATATTGATTTCCCCGACCGGTGGACAAATATTCTGGACTTGAGGTCTGCTATAGAACTTTTCACTCCTTTCTATCAACTGTTCCTTACCTCCAATGACTTTATCAGGGCTTCCAATTCTTTGCAATTGGATGAAACAATCGCCATATATGCTTCTCAAATTCTAGGTACGCCAGGCCACCTTGGTTTGATCAACAACAAACACCCTATGGTTCCTGTCACCACATACAGTGCAGCCTATAGGTTGGTGCTCCATGGGCTAGCCGCTGAAACACTGCATGAAGTTTTGGTGAAAATGAAGTTGAATAAAAATGCCGATGGGGTGGTGATGCCAAAGAGGTAATTGTAAATCAGGCTTATGCAATGGCTGCTTTATCGCATAAGCCTGATTTAGGATAATTAACGCTAATTTTTAGCGTATTTCTGCTCGCTTACTCTGCTAGCTTTACTACAGTCCTTCCTTTTAATTTTCCTTTAAGCATTAGCGCAATTTTTTCAGGCAGTGTCTCAAGTGTTACTTCATCACAAGTAGCCGTCAATTGTGAAGGTTTCCAATCTTTGGCCAATTTGTTCCAAACTTGCTCTCTGTAGCGCATAGGGTAATTCTGCGAATCGATTCCAATAAGCGAAATACCCCTTAGAATAAATGGGAAAACGGTCAAGCTTAGGTTAGGGGAGGCCACATTGCCACAACAGGTAATGGTGCCCATTGCAGCTGTGGATTTGATAATGTTCTCAAGGATAACGCCCCCTACGGTATCTATTCCGCCTGCACAAAGGGGTTTTAACAAAGGGCGTTTGTCTAAATTTTCAAAATCAGCACGTAAGATTATTTCTTTGGCCCCTAGATCCGTAAGGTAATCTTTTTCATGCTCTTTGCCGGTGATGGCCACAACAGTGTAACCCAATTTAGAAAGGATCGCCACAGTCAATGCACCAACTCCGCCCGAAGCACCGGAAACCATGATTTTACCATCCTCGGGTTTAACCAATTCGGTTAGTCGCAATACGGAGATTCCAGCGGTTAAGCCTGCTGTCCCGTAAATCATTGCCTCTTTCATGCTAAGGTTTTCGGGTAACTTTACTGCCCATTCTGCAGGAACCCGAATGTATTCACTGAATCCCCCAGCCGTATTCATCCCGAGATCATAGCTGGTAACAATTACCCTATCCCCTTCACTAAAGCCAGAATTATCAGATTCAGCAATAATACCTACAGCGTCAATGCCGGGTGTGTGAGGGAAATTTCTTGTAACCCCTTTATTTCCTGAAGCGGAAAGCGCATCCTTATAATTAAGGGAGGAGTAGGATACTTTGATTAGCAAATCACCCTTAGGTAGCGCTTCAATATTTCTTGTTTTAATGGATCCAATAAATTCACCATCCTTATCTTCAACAACAAAAGCCTTAAATTCTTGGTCATTCATATACTGCTTTTTTTAGTTTTTTGGAGTTAATAAAGTTTTGATATCGTATTTGATAAATAATTCTAAATCAGTTAGCGACTAGGCGACTTGCATTTCCACAATTTGTGTGCCCTTAAGTTTAATTCCTTTTATAAAAGCTACATTACCTCCTCCTTTTTGGCCTATTTACCCAAAGTTGGTGGTGGTAATACTGCTAATATAGGTTTTGTCTAAAGCGTTTAAAGGGGGATCTTATAATGTCTTTAGCATAAAGTTTTTAAGCATTGACTTTTTCATATTGTTCTCTGGAGGCCTTAATGTCGCTCATATTATTGTTTGCCCATTCCGTTAAGGCTAAAAGGTGTGGCAGTAGTGATTTTCCTCTCTGGGTCAATTCATACTCTACCTTGGGTGGGATTTGGGGGAAGACGGTTCGCTTCACCAATCCATCCGATTCCAGAGACTTTAAGGTTACAGTAAGCATTTTTTGAGAAATTGTTCCAATGCATTTATGGATCTCGTTAAAGCGCAATACTTGCTCCTCTGCCAATAACAAAATTATTAGCATGGACCATTTATCACCTATCCTGTCTATTACATTTCGGACCGGACAATTTTCAAGATTTTCGTTTTTTTCAAATATTTTTTTACCCATAACTAATTGATTTATTGCATTACTTACCTTGACGTAAGTATCCTACTCGTACGTAAGTTCTTGTTAAATATATACTTACTATTTACCTTTGACTTACCAAAAGTAACTAGAATACTTTAGGTAATCAAAATAAATTGTGTTTAAATTAAAACTTAAAAAGATGAAAATAGCAGTAACAGGAGCATCAGGAAAGCTTGGACGTTTGGTAATTGAAGAATTGAAAGAAAGAACGTCGGCAGAAAATATTGTGGCATTGGTTAGAAACCCACAAAAGGTTGCAGATTTAGGTGTGGAGGCACGGGAATTTGATTATGATCAAGCAGCGCAACAATCCGCTGCCTTAAAAGGAGTTGACAAACTTTTGTTGATCTCGGGAAATGAAATCGGGAAACGATTGCCCCAACATATCAATGTGATTGAAGCAGCCAAAAATGCTGGAATCAAGACTATCGTTTACACAAGTTTGTTAAAGGCGGACAGTTCCACATTAGGTCTTGCGGGCGAGCATATTGGGACAGAAGAAGTATTGAAAAAATCAGGTATTCCTCATGTGATCCTACGCAATGGTTGGTACACAGAGAATTATACAGAGTCGCTTCAGGCAGTAATTGGTTTAGGTACATTGTATGGAAGTTCTGGAGACGGGAAGATTTCTTCTGCTACCCGAGGAGATTATGCAGCAGCAGCGGCTACGGTTTTAACCTCAGAAGGTCAGGAAGGGAAAGTGTACGAACTTGCCGGTGACGAAGCTTTCACCATGAGTGATTACGCGGCTGAAATAAGTCGTCAAACCGGAAAAGACATCCCTTATGTAAATTTACCTGAGAGTGATTATGCTCAGGCACTAATAAAGAGTGGTTTACCAGAAGGCTTGGCCCAATTTCTAGCCTCAAGTCATGTTTCCACAGAAAAAGGAGATTTGTTCGATGCTGGTCACCAACTTTCAAAATTGATTGGCCGACCAAGCACCTCTTTAAGCAAAGCCATTTCAGCTGCATTGGCTTAAAAAAACAGGTAGAAAGATTGATGCAAAAAGGTTACAACTACCGAAAGGCAAAGTTGTAACCTTTTTTTATTAGAAATTTTTTTTCTGGGAGTTAAAGAAAAATTGGGGGATTTATGATTTTTTATCCAATCACCCTCTCCCTATATATGGCATGCCATTGGCCATAATGGTCATAAAGGGAATATTGGCGTCAGGAGGGAGGCTGGCCATATAGACGATTGCCCTGCCAATTTCATTGACGTCCATGGTGGGCTCAACTTTTCGGGAACCGTCCGCTTGTAGGGTGCCTTCTTCCATTTTTTTGGTCATGTCACTTTTGGCATTGCCAATGTCAATCTGACTGCAGGTAATGTTTTGATCTCTTCCATCAAGAATAGTGGATTGGGTCAGTCCTGTTACTGCATGTTTGCTTGCGGTATAAGCCACGGACATTGGCCTGGGAGCATGAGCGGAGATAGAGCCATTGTTGATGATTCGACCACCCTTTGGGCTTTGGGTCTTCATTAATTTAAAGGCTTGTTGGGTGCATAGAAATGCTCCCGTGAGGTTGGTGTCGATCACCTTTTTCCAATCTTCATAACTCAAGTCTTCCAAAGGAACGGCTGGCGCATTGATCCCTGCATTGTTAAAAAGCAAGTCCAAACGTCCGTACTTTTCCCGTACTTTATCAAACAATGCATTCACACTTTCAGGTGATGTGATGTCGGAGGGGTAAATCAAAACATTGTCTTGGCCACAAATTTTGGCGGTTTCCTCCAATGTTTCTTTTCTTCTTCCGGTTAATATGAGTGTCCAATTGTCCTTGGCCAAGGCTTGCGCCACGGCCCTTCCTATACCTGAACCTGCTCCGGTGATTAGCGCAGTTTTTATCGTATTCTTCATAAATTGGGCTTATTTTTTGGGTACTTGTATGTGCTCTTCCTGAATGTAATTGGTGATGATCTCCGTGGTATCTTTGTCAGCAGTGAAACCTAAAGCATCTGCCTTTTTGGTGTCAAAATTTGGAGGCCAGGTAAGCACAATGCTTTGAAGAAAGGCATCGGGTTCATAGGAGATAAGGTCGGTTATGCCTTTATGGGTAACCTGTTCCAGACTGTCAATCATCTCCTGTACGCTTACAGTTATGCCAGGAAGGTTAATGGTTCGGTCGTCTCCTATGTCTTTGCCGGCTAGTTTGGCCGCATGAATAAAGTTACGAACCACCTGTTTGGGTGAGAGTATCCAAAAAGGCGATGAAGGAGCAACAGGGTAACTCGTAGGCTTACCGTTTAATGGTTCCCGAATGATGCTACTTAAAAAAGAGGAGGTCGCTGCATTTGGTTTTCCTGGCCTAACGGTGATGGTTGGGAGCCTTAGGCACCTGGCATCTACAAAACCACGTCGACTGAAATCATTCATTAGCAAATCTACCATGGCTTTCTGGGTACCATAGGAGCTTTTGGGTTTCGGTGCAGTTTCTTCGGTGAGTACTTGATTTACATCACCACCAAAGATTCCACAGGAACTAGCAAACACCACTTTTGGGCAATAAGCCAGTTCTCTACATTTCTCTAGCAGGTGCAGGGAACCGTATAAGTTGACACGCATTCCTAGGTCAAAGTTTTTTTCTGCTTCACCACTGACCACTGCTGCCAAGTGAAATATCAGTTCGGGCTTCTTTTCTATTAGCGGATCAATTAACGATGGGTCGCTAAAATCGCCTTCAATGCATTTAAATCCTGGGTTATTTTTGATGTTGTCCAAAAAGGCCTGGTCAACTAGCGTTATTTTTCCTTTGGATTCGGGGTGTTGTAGTAGCCATTCTGTAGCCAATCTGCTACCAATAAATCCGCCTCCTCCTATGATGAGTACATTCATGTATTTGGGTTTATGTTTAGACAAAAGGGAATATGTAGGAAAGCAACCAAACCTGCGCCATCCCTACCAATGAAATGCAAGCGAGCAGAAAGGTCCAGGTTTTGAGGGCCTCTTTTTCTGTTAGTCCGCTCATTCTTGCTACCACCCAAAAAGCGCTGTCATTCATCCAAGAAATAAACAGTGAACCAAAGCCCATGGCCATCAATAAGTAGACGGGGTGAAAACCCAGGGATTGACCATCTCCTATAAGTGCAGACATAATGGCCACACTGGAAATCATCGCCACAGTTCCTGATCCCTGTGCAGTTTTTAATACCGCGGCTATCAGCCAGGCAAGGGGTATAAAATGTAGCGGAAAATTTTCTGTAGCCAATCTAATGGCCTCTCCAATGCCACTATTATTGATCATGGCGCCGTAAGCACCGCCAGCACTTGTGATAAGAATGATTATACCTCCTATTTCCAAAGGCTTGCCTACCTTAGTCCATAATTCTCTGGAGGCCATTTTCTCAGATTTGGCCCACAAATACAAGGCTGCCCCTGCTCCTGCAGCCATGGCTAGATTTTTATTACCTAAGAAAACCAACCATTCAGGAACGTGTCCGGTAATGGCCTGAACCATTGTTCCTGAACCTATCATCAGGATGGGTAAAACAATGGGAGCGAGTGCCCAGGTCAAGGATATTTCTGAAGCATCGCCTGTGTTTTCTGGCAATGCTATCCGGATGGGCACATCCATTTTTTCATTGATTCTTTTACCAATAAATAATACCAATATGGCGGGGATAATCCCTAAAATCATTCCAGAAAGGATCACGGTTCCCAACTCTATTCCTAGGCTTTCGGCCATGATAAGTGGGCCTGGTGTAGGAGGGACTATACTATGGGTTATGGCTGCACCACCTCCTATGGCAATTACATAAAGGATATAGTTTTTACCCGTTTTGAGGGCCAGGCTAATACCTAAGGGGATAAGTAAGAAAAAAACCGTATCTAAAAAAACCGGGATGGAAAGCAAAAAGGCTGCAATAAGCAGGGCCAAAGCGGCTTGTTTTTCACCCAGTTTATTAAGCAATTGGGTTACGATTTTTTCTGCGGCACCGCTCTCCAGCATGGCAGTTCCTATAATGGCCGCCAGTGCAATCACCCAAGCTATTTTCCCTGCCATTACACCAAAAGCGATCATGGGTTCATCGAGTGCAGCAACAATGCCTTTGTTCTCCATAAGGTTTGGCGTCATAAGACCGACAAAAACAGCAGCCAGTACCAAAGCAACAAAAGGGTGAAACCTCAACCGGGAAACCAAAGCTACTACCAGTGCAATACTGGACAATAGAATGGCAAATGGCCAATAGTCAGCATGATAAATAGATTCCATGCTTTAAATAAGGGAAAATATTCTGAAAACTAATGGCTAGGCATTTTAAAATCGATATTTTAATGGAAAGATTTTCATTTTTTGTATAAATGTAGTTTGTTTGCTCAATTCGGATGGTTTACATTAGGAAAAAATTATTGGTTTTATTTTAGATGTTTAGTTTTTGATTTGATGAGAATGGACGAAGGTAAAGAGGAGGATAAAATAAGAAGGGCTTTTAAGGAAAAAGACTGGGCTGAAATTAAAAGTGCAGATTCCTGGGTAATTTTTAAAGTAATTAGTGAATTTGTTGAAGGTTTTGAAAAGCTTGCCAAAATTGGGCCTTGTGTTTCTATTTTTGGTTCTGCCAGAACAAGGTCAGACCACCATAATTTTCAGAAAGCTGAGGCCATTGCCGCAAAGCTTGTGAGGCATGGTTATGGGGTAATAACCGGAGGTGGTCCAGGCATCATGGAAGCAGGAAATAAAGGTGCTCATTCAGAAAAAGGAAAGTCTGTAGGGTTAAATATTGTCTTGCCCTTTGAGCAATTTAATAATATATATATTGACCCGGACAAACTGCTTACCTTCGATTACTTTTTTGTCCGTAAGGTGATGTTTACCAAGTATTCTCAGGGATTTATCGTTTTGCCGGGAGGTTTTGGGACCATGGATGAATTGTTTGAAGCTTTGACCCTTATCCAAACCAAGAAGATCGGTCGTTTTCCAATAGTACTTGTTGGTAAGGCATATTGGGAAGGATTGATCGAATGGATCAAGACCACCATGTTAGAGTCCAACGCCAATATCAATAAGGAAGACCTAGATCTTTTTGTGCTTGTGGACTCTGCAGATGATGCAGTTGCAGCCATAGACGATTTTTATAACAAATACCTATTATCACCAAATTACTAAGCCATTGAAAAAGAAGCATACTTATAATTTATACTTCCTTGTAGCGCTGCAATTTGTAATTATTGGCTATTTGCTATACCAAACCAAAGAGGAAAAACCTCAATTAAAAGTCAATGATGGTGAAGCTGCTGAATTGCGTGAAGGAAAGGCAAGAAGCATTCCTCGTGTACGAATATTTGATCTTCCAGACAAGCCTGAGTTTGCTGGGGAAAAAGTTCCTATAGATCAACCTGATGTTTTTGAAAGGTATGAGAGGGAAATTTATGTCAATGCCTATTGGGAATCTAATGCCTTGCTGATGCTCAAAAGAGCAGGTAAATATTTTCCTTTCATTGAACAGACCTTGAAGGAAAATGGTATTCCTGACGATTTTAAATATGTGGCGGTCATTGAATCAGGCTTATTAAATGTCACCTCCCCGGTGGGAGCCAAAGGTTTCTGGCAATTTATGAAAGGGACGGCTGGAGATTTCGGATTGCAAGTCAATCGGGATGTAGATGAAAGGTACCATTTCGAAAAATCAACCATAGCCGCCTGCAAATACATCCGGGCAGCCTATGGCAAATTTGGAAATTGGACCAGCGTAGCCGCAAGTTACAATATGGGTATGGCAGGAATTGCCAGGCGTAAAAATCAGCAACTCAGTCCTGATTATTACAATCTTTATCTTAATGAAGAAACCAGTAGATATATTTTTAGAATTCTTGCAATGAAAGAGATTTTTGAAAACCAAGCGAAATATGGTTTCGAACTTCAAAATGACGATTTGTATTCCTTACCCCCACTTAGGGAAATAGAAGTGAGTGAAAGTATTGACAATCTTGCATCTTGGGCAATTAAACAAAAGAGCAATTACAAGGAAGTAAAAATCTACAATCCTTGGCTAATTAACTCCAAACTTATTGTCAGAAAAGGACAAACTTATGTAATAAAATTGCCCTTGTAAAAACCTTTTCTTAAAGAATTGGTTTTTATCCTTAACTTGAATGGAATAAAAACCTGTTATATGAAAAAACCTGTCATTATTACCTTTATAATTGGGCTAGTTTTGCTTGGTTTTTTTTATTTATTACCAGTATTGGTAAATAACTACCTGAATAAAAACGCAGAGCGAATTGTCAGTAATATGATCCTCCGGACCAGCGATTTTGTGGGGCATGAGGTTAATTTTGGAAAAATTAGGTTGGATTATAATTACCGTGGTACTTTTTTGAAAATGGACTCGGTTAGTATTTACCCGGGTAAGGAGTTGATGGAGGAGGATAAGATCAAATTCAACCTTTCTTTCAAAGAAGCCAGCTTGACGGGTTTTCAATGGGTGGATTTTTTGTTTTACAATAGCATCCATCTGGACTCTGCCTATATAGCTGATGTGGTCTTGGAGACAATTACTCCCGATCTGGAAGAAATAACTGATAAGATGGGGCAAGATGAAGGAAGTCAGGGAGAAAACTACAGGCTGATTGAACTTAACCATTTTCGGGTCAATAAAGCCGATTTTATTAATAAAGACAGCAAATCAGATTCTACTAGACTATTGATAAATGACTTATTTGTATTTGCTGATGGGTTTAGTTTAAGTGATGAGGACATAAAGAGTCAGGAGGCAATATTTTCAGTAGATATTATAGAAGGTTATTTGGGTGAGGTGCAGCTTCATGTCAATGATTATATCAATGTGATACAAGCCAATGACCTATCCTTCAATACTGCAGAACAAAGGCTGAGTATTGATAAGGGAGCCTTTAAAAACAAATTGAGAAAATATTCTTATATCAATCGGTTTGATAAAGAGACCAATTGGATGGAGGTGAACAATGCCAGGCTGGAGATAACAGGCATGAATTTTCAATCCTATTTTAGAGAGGGAAAAATAGACGCAGATAATGTACAATTGGATCATTTGGAATTGGAGGTTTTCAGGGACAAAAGAAAAGTGGAGGATACCTCAAAAAGGCCCAAAATGATTCATGATATTATCAAGGACTTGCCTAAGAGCATATGGTTGAAGGCAATCAATTTTGAGAATGCGACAATTAGCTATCAGGAGAGGCCTGACACCAAGGCCCCTTCTTCTGGAAAGATTTTTTTCGATCAAGTCAATGGGGAGATTTTGGGCTTTACCAATTATGCGGAAAAGCTTTCGCAAAATGATACCCTAAGGATCACTGCTAAAGGAAGGTTAATGGGGGAAGGGCAGATTGATATGCAGGCTGATTACCTGATCAATGACAGGGATGGGAAGTTCTTATTGGAGGGCAATATTGGAGCAATGAATCTGACCAGTCTCAATAATATGATTATGCCAGCCACAAGAGTGGCGCTGAAGCAAGGAAGGTTAGACAATCTTTACTTTAATATTACAGCAGATGACCTAGATGGCACAGGAGATGTCGTGGCAAGGTATTCTGATTTGAAAATAGAAATACTGGATAAAAATTATAAGCGAAATAAAAATGTTTTTAGGGATATTGGTGCTTTTCTTGCCAATACACTTGTGATTAGGACGCATAACCCACAAAAATCGGGAGACCTTCAGAAAGGCGAAGTGTATTTTCAGAGGGAAAAACACAAGTTTATTTTTCATTATTGGTGGAACCTGATATTAAGTGGGCTGAAATCAACAATTACTGGAGACACTGAGCAAGACCTACGCGAGAAGGCCGCCAATTAGATCCTTTACTAAAAATGAACCATTTGTATAATTTAAGGCTTATTCTAGTTATGTTCTTTTCAGTCGGGTTTATCTATGATTATTATAAATTATTCTGATCCATAAGGGTTGTGATGAGGTTTATGATTATGGAATTCTTCACCCTTCTTAGGATTGAAAAAACCTTCAAAGAACAAAATTGTCCGGTGCTAGGACAGTAAATTTAGCAGCAATTAGAACAGTTAATACCTAATTTAGGTTAAACCAATACAAGCGAAAATCTATCCGATGTCAGCAGAAAATCAACCTTCTCAAGAACATATTGAAATATATGGGGCCAGAGAGCATAACCTCAAAAACCTTGACCTTACTTTACCTAGAAATAAATTGGTGGTGATTACTGGATTGAGTGGCAGTGGTAAAAGTTCACTGGCATTTGATACCATTTATGCGGAAGGCCAAAGACGGTATATGGAAAGTTTTTCTGCCTATGCACGATCTTTTTTGGGGGGAATGGAAAGGCCTGATGTAGACAAAATCAATGGGCTTTCTCCAGTTATATCCATTGAGCAAAAGACTACATCAAAAAATCCCAGATCCACTGTAGGTACCGTAACTGAGATTTACGATTTTATGCGTCTCCTGTATGCCAGGTCAGGTGAGGCTTATTCCTACCTTTCAGGTGAGAAGATGGTTCGGCAGACTGAAGATCAGATCGTGGAGCAGATTTTCAATGTCTTTTTGGACAAAAAACTATCCATTTTGGCCCCGGTAGTAAAGGGTCGGAAAGGGCACTATCGAGAATTGTTTGAGCAGATCCGTAAGATGGGGTATTCAAAAGTTCGGATAGATGGAGAAATAGTAGAGTTGGAGCCTAAAATGCAAGTAGACCGTTACAAGATCCATGATATAGAAATTGTGGTCGATAGGGTTCTTGCAGAAGAAGGAGACCGGTATAGGATTTCCCAATCATTAAAAACTGCCCTACAACATGGGAAAGGAGTAATGATGCTACTTGATGAAAAAGGGGAAATACATCATTTTTCCAAATACCTGATGGACCCACATACGGGATTGAGTTATGATGAGCCGGCACCAAATTCTTTTTCCTTCAATAGTCCTTATGGAGCATGCCCTTCTTGCAATGGTCTGGGAGTAATTGAAGAAATTACTAGGGAAAGTGTAATTCCCGACCCCTCTTTGAGTATCAGTAGAGGTGGGATAGCCCCTTTGGGGGAATACAGAGACATTTGGATTTTCAAAAAAATTGATGCCATTCTTAAGCGATACAAAGGCAGCCTGGCAACACCCATTGAGAAATTGGACGAAGAAGTAATACAGACCTTACTGTATGGTGATAAAATGGAAGTGGCAGTTGATTCTGTAAAATACCCAGGCACAAAGTGGAACACTACCTTTGAAGGAATTTTGAATTTCCTTCAGAAACAAAAAGAAGGAGGGTCTGATAAAATCCAGAAATGGATCTCTGATTTCACAAGCACCAGAAAATGTCCCGAATGTGAGGGCTACCGACTTAAAAAAGAAGCACTTCACTTTAAGATAGCCGAAAAGCATATTGGTGAATTGGCACAAATGGACATCACAAGTCTGGGGGAATGGTTTGCCAATATTGAGGAGCGAATGACCGAAAGGCAGAAGATCATTGGCGCAGAGGTTTTAAAAGAAATCAGGAAAAGAATTGGCTTTCTGCTGGACATAGGGTTGAATTACCTTTCGCTAAACCGACCTTTAAGAACCTTGTCTGGAGGGGAAGCCCAAAGGATTCGACTGGCAACTCAAATAGGAACCCAACTAGTGGGCGTTTTGTATATTTTGGATGAGCCGAGTATAGGTTTGCATCAAAGAGACAATGTGAAGTTGACACATGCACTCAAAGACTTGCGAGACCTGGGAAATTCAGTCATTGTCGTAGAACATGACAAGGACATGATGATGGAGGCTGATTATGTGTTGGACATAGGACCTGGAGCAGGCCGCCATGGTGGTCAAATTGTAGCCAGTGGTACCCCTCAAGAAATTTTAGCCTCCAATAGCCTAACAGCCAATTATCTTAATGGGGTTCTAAGCATACCTGTTCCAGAAAAAAGAAGAAAAGGCTCAGGAAAAAAATTGAAATTAAAAGGGGCAAGTGGAAATAACCTGAAAGATGTTAACCTGGAAATCCCTTTGGGAACCATGGTTTGTGTGACAGGTGTATCAGGGTCAGGCAAAAGTTCCCTGATTCATGAAACCCTGTATCCTTTGCTTAACAGGCAGTTTTATAATTCAAAGAAAGAACCCTTGCCTCATAAAGAGATAAGTGGTCTTGAGCATTTGGATAAGGTAATAGAAGTGGATCAATCTCCTATTGGGCGAACTCCACGTTCTAATCCTGCGACCTATACAGGTGTTTTTACCGATATCAGGGCTTTGTTTACAGATTTGCCTGAATCCAAAATTAGAGGTTACAAACCCGGAAGATTTTCCTTTAATGTTAAAGGAGGTCGTTGTGAGGATTGTGAAGGTGGAGGAATGAAGTTGATCGAGATGGATTTTCTTCCTGACGTTCATATTCCTTGTGAAACCTGTAAAGGGAAGCGCTACAATAGGGAGACTCTGGAAGTTAGGTTTAAGGGGAAATCTATTGCTGATGTACTAGACATGACCGTGGAACAGGCCGTAGAATTTTTTGAGCACATTCCAAAGATCTTAAGAAAAATTCAAACGTTGCATGATGTAGGGCTGGATTATATAACCTTAGGTCAACATGCCACCACCTTGTCGGGAGGAGAAGCGCAGCGTGTAAAACTAGCCACAGAGCTTTCCAAGAAAGACACTGGAAAAACCTTTTATATTCTGGATGAACCTACAACGGGCTTGCATTTCAAAGACATTGGTTTGCTTCTTGGCGTGCTTCAGCAATTGGTAGACAAGGGAAATACAGTCCTTATTATTGAACACAATATGGATGTGATTAAGGTGGTGGATCATATTATAGACCTTGGACCAGAAGGTGGGGAGAAAGGTGGAGAAATCCTTTTTAGTGGAACTCCTGAAAAATTAGCCAATCACCCTAGTAGTCATACCGCTAAGTTTTTAAAAGAGGAATTGAAGAAAAAGGAAGATGTGCTGATATAGTCTGGGGCTGAGCTAATGGTTTAAGGAGTATTGGTAATAGTACTAAAAGCAATTTGTATTGTCTGTCCAGGAATGTGATAAGCGTTTGTTCCAAGGCAACATGGATTGGCTTATTCATCTGTGGTATTTATGGATGTCAGAGATTTATTAAAAATTAGTCATTAAAATTTAAGCAGCTTATCTGTTGGTCTTTAAGTGTTGTTAACGCGCAGAGACCATGGGAAGGCCCATTTTTAGTTCAATGTTAAGGGAAGGTTAAATTCATCAATTTAATTTCAAAATTTCATAATTCGCTTTTTTACAGGGTGATAGAATTTTGCGTCAGATTTGTAACCGAATCTAAAACAGACGTAAAAATCTAACACTAACCATGAAGAAATTATTTAATTGGATGATGATCGCTACAGTCGCTGCCGTTCTTATGACAGCATGTACTGAGGAAGAAACGCCAAATAATTCCGTTGCCATATCCGGAGTTCCTGCTACAGCAGTAGTAGAAGCTGGCCAGAGTGTGGCCCCTGTTACTGCTACCATTACAGCAGCAGATGGATTGTCCACATTGGTTGTTCGGAAAGATGGAGCTACTGTAGAAACCATTAATTTTAATGGAGAAGTTACCGCAAACCATGAGTTTACTTACCAAACTACTGCTGAGGATGCGGATAAAAACCTTGTTTTCGAATTTGTAGCTACTGATAAAAATGGAGACACGCAGACTTCTACCTATGTACTTACTGTAGGAGAAATTGCTTCAGTCATAAAAATTGAAAACAATATCACTGCTGATGAGGAGTGGGAAACCGGAAAGGTTTACGTTCTAAGTGGTAGAATAGCTGTTACTGCTGGAGTTACACTTAAAATCAACCCAGGTGTAATCGTTAAAGGTGAAGCTGGATCTGGATCTAATGCAACTGCTCTTGTTATTGCCCGTGGGGCCAAGATTGAAGCAGTAGGTACTGCTGATCAACCAATAATATTTACTTCTATCGCTGATGAAATAGCACCTGGTATGGTAGCTAGTCCTAACCTTGATCCTGATATTGATGGATTATGGGGAGGTTTGTTGGTATTGGGCAAGGCTCCTGGTTCTTTCGCAGGTGATGTAACTGAGGTACAGATTGAAGGTATTCCTCCATCCGATTCAAATGGACTATATGGTGGAGATGATCCAGAAGATTATTCTGGAATTATCAAATATGTTTCTATCCGTCATGGTGGAGCCAATATAGGAGAAGGAAATGAAATCAATGGTTTGACTTTAGGAGGCGTTGGTTCTCAGACGATCATTGAAAATGTTGAAGTAATCGCTAACCAAGACGATGGCATCGAATGGTTTGGTGGTACTGTAAGCGTAAAAAATGCCCTTATCTGGAATTCTGGAGATGATGCTTTAGATACCGATCAAGCTTGGGCAGGTACACTTGATAACTTTATTGTAATCACAGGTTCAGCCACAGACCATGCACTTGAAATTGATGGCCCTGAAGGCGCTTACAATGCAGGTCACACCGTTCAAAACGGAAGCATTGTAGGAAATGATGTTTCAGAGTTGGGAGACTTCAGAGATGGAGCCCGAGGAACTTTCAAAAACATACTTTTCAAAAGCTTTGCTGATCCTGCAACTACGGATGGTAGAGGTGATCTTTCCCTAAGTGGAGACAAGTCTTTAGAAAATTTCGAAAATGGTATTCTTGCTTTCGAAAACCTTGAGATAGTAATCGCTGAAGGAGTATCGCTTAGCAGTGTATTCAAACATGGGACTTCTGCCCATGCAAGTACAGTAGCAGATGATGCAAGCACTGTAGGAGCAGACAAGGCTGCCTTTAGTGATTGGACCTGGGCTGCTGAAGCAGGCAAATTGACAGATTTAAAATAAACACCAACCACCATTTTTTGAAAGGGATACGTAAGGTATCCCTTTACAACTTTTTTATTGTATCGCTGTACTATTAAAAAAAACATAATGAAAAATTTTACCTTTAGCTGGATCTTAATAGGGTTTTTGCTTTTGTCCTCAAATGTGATGGCCCAAAATGGTACCATTCGGGGAACAATTTATGATGAAGGAACAGGAGAGCCCTTGTTTGGTGTGGCTGTTTCAGTTGTCGGTGCACAATTAGGTGCAGTTACCGACTTTGATGGAGATTTTGAAATTCAATTGCCAGAAGGTATTTACACCTTGCAAGCCTCATTCATTTCTTTCAACAGTTTGAACCTTGAGGAGATAACTGTTAACAAGGGACAAGTCACCCTTCTTGACAACCTTAGGATGTCGGAATTTACCTCCGATTTAGAAACGGTAACCATATCAGCAGAAGCCATCAGAACTACTGAGGCGGCTTTGATGACAGTAAAAAGAAATGCTACCCAGTTGATGGATGGAATTAGTTCTGCAGCTTTTCGCCAGATTGGGGATGGAGATGCGGCATCTGCAATCAAAAGAGTAACGGGTGTTTCCATCGAAGGAGGGAAATACGTGTACATACGTGGGTTAGGAGACCGTTACACCAAGACCGTCTTGAATGGGGTGGATATTCCGGGCTTGGATCCAGACAGGAACACCATACAAATGGATATTTTCCCTACCAATATTATTGACAACATCATCGTTTCAAAATCCTTTACAAGTAACCTTTCAGCAGATTTTACTGGAGGTATTGTGGATATTGAGACCAAAGACTTTCCGGAAGAAAAAACAATGCGGCTTTCCATAGGTGGAGGCTATAACCCTTCCATGCATTTCAATTCTGATTTTTTAACTACGGAAGGAAGTGCCACAGACTTTTTAGGTTTTGACAATGGTTTTAGAGCGATCCCTACACAAGGCATTGAGGATATCCCACAATATGCAGATGTTGTAGGTAACCCAGGAGGAGAAAAAGGACAGCTTTACCAGAGCATATTGAAAGATTTCAATCCTGTGTTTGGGGGTAAAAAGCAGCAGAACCTTATGAATTATAACTTAGGTTTCTCACTTGGAGATCAATTTGCCCATGGGAATAATACCTTCGGTTATAATTTTGCCATTACTTATAAAAATACTTCTGAGTTTTTTAAGAATGCTCAGTTTAATCTTTATGCAAAACCCAGAGAGGCCGATCAATCTGAATTAGAACCATTGGAAAGGTCTGTGGGGAACTATGGAGAAAACAATGTACTGCTTGGTGGTTTATTTGGCCTGGCTTATAAAACTGATTATTCTAAATACAAATTGAATTTTATACGTTTACAAAACGGAGCATCTAAGGTTGGTAATTTCGCCTTTGAAAATACCAATTTGGGAGCTGTTTTTGAAGCGGATCAGTACAATATTGAATACAGCCAGAGAGCATTGACCAATTTATTGCTTAGTGGTATGCATTATAGCAAAGGCGGGGAATGGGAATTGAACTGGAAAATTGCGCCTACCTTGTCATCTATAGATGATCCGGATGTAAGAGTGCTAAGGTTTAGAAAACCCAACAATACTATATCTACAGAAGTCGGTTTGCCTCAAAGAATTTGGAGATCTCTCGAAGAGAAAAACTTAATAGGAAAGCTTGATCTTGCTAAAAACCATAGCCTATTTGGTCAACCTGCTAAACTGCGATTTGGCTCCTCTTATGCTTACAAAAAAAGGGATTTTCTAATCCAGGACTTTCAATTTGCTACTGGAAATGGGACATTTACAGGTGATCCCAATGAGGTGCTTGTAGAAAGCAACTTGTTTTCAGAGGAGAATAGGAATGGGGTTCGATACAGTCCCCTGTTTATCCCCAACAACCCCAATAGCTATGATGCCAACCTAAGTAATATCGGGTTGTATGCTCACAGTGAATTTACTCCTGTGGCCAAGTTAAAAGCAATCGTAGGCTTGAGGGTAGAAAAATTTGACCAGTACTATACCGGTTCAAATCAAACTCAAACCATTGTATACAATAATGAGAAAGTATTGGGAGACGTGGACCTTTTTCCTACGGTAAACCTGATAAGGAGCCTTAAGGAGAACCAGAATCTTCGTTTCTCTTTTTCCAGCACCATAGCCAGACCTTCCTTTAAGGAGATGTCCTTTGCTGAGATCTTAGATCCCATTACAGGGAGGACATTCATAGGTGGTTTGTTTGAAGAAAGGACACAGGGAGGAACAGAAGTTTTATGGGATGGAAAATTGCAAGCAACCCGAATCAATAATTTCGACCTTAGGTGGGAGCAATTCCTTTCTGCAGGACAACTCTTTTCGGTAAGTGCATTTTATAAGACTTTTGATAAGCCCATTGAGATGGTGCAATTCCTTTCTGATCCAGGAGCTTTCCAGCCTAGAAATGTAGGAAATGGAACAGTGGCAGGAGTCGAATTGGAAATGAGGAAATCACTAGCATTTGTTAGTCCATCTCTTGAAGCTTTCTTTTTTAACTTCAATGGTACTTTGACCAGCTCAAAGATTCAAATGTCAGAAGCGGAATTGATGTCCCGACAGTTGACAGCTAGAGAAGGAGAAAAAGTAGTAAAGACAAGGGACATGTCAGGTCAGGCTCCTTATATTATCAATACAGGCTTGAGTTATAACAATAAACTATCGGGTCTTGAAGCAGGTCTGTTTTATAATGTTCAAGGTGCCACACTTAATTATATTGGTTTTGGGAACAGAACAGACACCTATAGTGTCCCTTTTCACGCGGTAAATTTAAGCCTTAACAAGACTTTTGGAGCAAGTGAAAAAATAAAGGCGGGGATAAATGTTCAAAATTTACTTAACCAGTCCAGACAAGAAGTCTTCCGTTCTTACAATGCTGATGATCAGATTTTTTCCAGTTTGAATCCAGGTACATTGATAAACATTAACTTTTCTTATGGGCTTTAAACTGTTCAATGGTAATTTTTAAACCCGGATTTGTAATAGAAAGAAAATCAGGTTGTTTGGATATTTTAGTATAGCACTGCTATGGTAAAATTGAAAGCATCAAGGAAGTGGCAGATTTTATAGCGATTTCGGCATGTATAAGATTATCTATTGCATATTTTGGTTAAAGGCTTATGTACATAAGAATCAACCTAGTTCTAAAGTTTTTGAAATCATTACAACAGCACTTTTTACTCGAGTTTAAGTTAGGTTGATAATTAATTTTTTGCATATCCTTCCTTTTGGGAGGATATTTTTTTTGCTGCTATGTTAATAAATTGTTAACTTTAGTTAACAGTGTATTAATTTAGACAAATGCCGAAGTCTCTTCTTATAATGGTTTTGCTATTATTGGCTACTGTTTCCCCAACAGTTCTAGCCAAAAACCATGCGCATTTGCCAATTATAGAAACTCCATCTGAGCGTACAGCTTTAGTGATGTCTTGGCGGTTAGGAAGTGAGCAGTTCAGTGTTTTGCATGAGCAATTGAGAAAAGACTTTGCTAAATGGGGGACTTCCCAAAGAATGGTAAAGAATATATTTTACCGCTCCCATAAACAGTTGTTTCAGGAATACAGGCAGTACAGTTTGACCCAAGATACTTTTATTTCGGGCAGCTATGATTGCGTAAGTGGCTCATTAATTTTGGCCGGTTTACTGGACTACTTCGGATTTGATTATGAGGTCATCGAAACGACCTACCATGTTTTTTTAAAGGTAGCCTTAGCCAATGAGTTTATTGTTTTGGAAGTAACTGATCCTGAAACTGGGTTTATAGCAGATAGGGGAGCTCAAAAAGCTTATTTGGCGAAATACAGTAGTGGGGAGGGAATCCTTAATCAATGGAATGTTTTAACCAGTAATGAAGGGGAAGCTATACCTACAATTTATAGAAGCATTGACCTGCAAAACCTAATAGGACTTCAGTATTTTAATCAAGCCATCAACCATTATAATAACAAAAACGAATTATTGGCTTATCAGTATAGTGTCACTGCTCTAAAAATGTACAGATCGGAAAGAATTTTAGACTTTTCAAATTTTTTGAAGCAAAATTTATTACTGTCAGCTTCTCGTTAAACCCGGATTATGTAATAGGATTTCTCCGTCCTGACCAATAGTCAGGGGTGAAGCCTGTCCCGTGTTTACGGGAAGTATTGCAATCGCAAGACAATCAGGCTGTTTGGATATTTTAGCTCAGCACCGCTATGGTGAAATTGAAAACAGCAACGAAGTGGCTGATTTTGAAGCGATTTCAGCACGTAATAGATTGTCTATTGCTAAAATTCCTTTAATCGGATTCGATGACAAAAAAAATGCTTCCTATATGGTATAGGAAGCATTTTTAAATGGGTCTGTAATTCTCTTAATCCTTTAAAACTTCACATTTGTCATAGGCTGGGTCTATGTCAATGAATACTTCTTCTTTGGCTACAACAAACCATTTTGCCAAGATGTCTTCTTCTTTTTTACGCCGTGCTGCGGCTTTTAGTTTTTCGTAGTCATCAGAGATATTGGCCCTGTGGGCTGGATATCTTGCTTTGTAATAGAGTATCCTAACCCCTGGTTCTGATTTTTGGTTTCTAGGATCTACATCATCAAACCTGATGACGGGTGTGATGTCACCTATTTCCATACTGTCTAAGGTAAAAAATAGTATGGGATCTTCTAAAGTTCGAGAGGTTAATCTGTTGGATCCAGTGGTAGGATCAGTGAAAAAGCCTCCGGCATCAGATGTTTCTCTATCATCAGAGTTCTCTTTAGCAGCCTTGGCAAAAGAGATATTTCCATCCACAATCTCTTTACGTAGACTGTCCAAAGAGTGTTCAGCCTTTAAGATGTCTTCCTCTGAGGGGCTTGGCATCATTAATATATGCCTTGTATTAAAGGTGTTTCCTCTTCGTTCAAGTAGTTGAATGATATGGAAACCAAATACAGTCTCTACAGGGTCACTGATTTCCCCTGGCTTGAGTTCAAAAGCCGTGGCCTCATATTGTGGAGCCAATTCTCCTCTTTTATAAAACCCAAGGTCACCACCTAATGGTCCAGATGGGCCTTCAGAATACTGTTTGGCCATTTCAGCAAAATCAGCTTCACCACTAAGAATTCGCTCTTTAATTTCAGCTAATTTATTAAACACCTTGTCTTTTTCAGATTGGCTTATTTCTGGTTTTTTCACAATTTGTCCAACCACTACTTCCGAGGAGAAAAATGGCAGTGAATCTTTGGGGATGGAGCTATAAAATTTCCTTACATCGTTTGGAGATACTTGCAAATCTTGGGTGATCACACCCTGCATTTTTTGTACGACCAGTTGTTCTTTTACGGCATCCTGGATCTCGTTTTTTAATTGATCCCCAGTTTTACCATAGGCTTCGATAAGTGTTTCTTCATCACCACCAAACTGTTGAAGTACCATATTAAATCGCTGATCGGTTTGAATAATTACTTCTGCTTCAGAAACAATCACGGAATCAATTTCTGATTTAGCCATCATCATTTTATTGATTAGCAAGGATTCAAATACCTGACATCTTGAAGGGATCTCAAAACCTTGTTGAGCCTGTGAAGAGGCTTCCAAATAGGCTTTTTGAAGATCCGACTCCAAAATAATATAGTTGTCTACTTTAGCGATGATTTTATCAAGCACTTGGCCTGTTGGCTTTTTTTCTTTCTCTTTTTCTTCAGGTTTGGCAGATTCCGTAGTGTCTTGTGCCAAAGCCATTTGGAAAAAGGAAAGACCGAATACCAACAGTAAGCTGAGGCCTTTGGTCAATTTATTCATATATGGTAAACTCATTGTTTTCAAGTGCATTGTTATAAATATCTCTTTTTAATTTTTCAGCAATCTCTGCTCTTCTTTTATTTACGATGATTTTTGAAATCTCGTCTTTCACAAATTCCAAAGGAGGAACCTGATCCTGAAGCCTGTATTCCAATATTTTGAAATAATAGGCATAGGTTTCATCATCTACATGTATCAACTTTTCGTTACGGAGCAATTGAACATGGTTGTTGTTTTTTGTCAAGGGTGTATTTAATATTATGTCATCGAAGTTGATCCATGTGGAGTCCTCCATGAAATAATTGTTGGCATAGCGAATGGCAAACTCCTTTAATTCTTCCTTTTGACTCTCGCTGTTGCTATTTAGCAAGCGTTCCAACTGCCTTCTTTGAGGAATGTTTTTTTCAAGTTTTACAAAATTGGTTCGTACGATTATCTCCTTTAACGCGAAGTTCTGGTTATTATTTGTGTAATACTCTTCAATTTCTTTTTGGGTTACGTCTTTGTCAAGTGTTTTTTCTACGTAGTTTTTCTCGAATTCATAAGCAATCAGTGCATACCTGTAGTCCAGTAATTTTCTGTTAATCTCAGCCTCGTTAAGTGTGAGGTTTTGGCTTGCTTCACGGATAACCAATTGCTTTTTTACCCAACTTTGGATATAACGATTTACCAATTCAGCTGAATCCAAATCCGGAGACATTTCTCTGCTTATGTGGTCGATGTCTGAATGGTAAAGATTCGCATTACCAACTGTGGCCACAATAGCATCATCTGTATCCGCTTGTTCATTTTTCATTTTGAACAAATCGCATGAAGACATGAAAAGCATAATGCTTCCTGTCATAAATGCCTTATTTAGCAAGAGATTGATATATTTTTTCTTTTTCATCCTCATTGACCTGGATGGTGTATTTTTGTTTTAGTTCAGTAATCAGTTTTGTTTCAAGGTATTGTTGGTAATCCTGAATGAGTCTTCCCCTAGTTTCCTCGTACTTTTTCTGCCTAGCAGGAAGTGTTTCTCCCAATACAATTAGAACTGTTTCCTCATTTTGATGCAGCTTATGGAAAGTCTGATTTAAATCGAGTTCACTCAAAAGCTCATTATTGTCTACTTCAAAGGTTTTTTGTTCAACTGTAAAAAGCAAAGCGTTTTTCTCCAAAAACCTGTTTTTCAATTCAGTAGAAAGACTATCGGTTAGTGTTTTTGTACTTAACCATGACTCCACTTTGGAAATGTTTTGACCTTTTATAGCTTTGACAATCAGGGCTTTTACCCTTTTACTCCACATGTAGTTGTCAGAATTGTTTTGGAAATAGTCTCTTTGACCGGTACTGTCTTCTAATGCTTTTTGCCAAACCTCATTGTTCATTAATTCAAATAGTAACATGCCATTTTTGTACTCATTCACCAACTGCCGGTAATCCTTGTTGTTTTGATAAAGGTGCTCTTCTTCCCAGGTTGCCAATAGGTTTTCCAAATAATCCCCATAAACCTCATCGAAGGAGACGTTGAGTAAAGTATTTTCTGATGGCCCTTCTTTTTTAAGGTAAGCAATGAAATCCTGGATTGTGGCGTCTTTCCATTCTGAACGAACAATCAGCTTGTCTCCTTTGTTGGATAGGCCTTCTAGTTTTATATAAAGCTGAGCAACAGGCCTTCCGCTTGAGCTTGAAAATGCATTTTTAAGGCTATTGATGAGTTGACTGTTTTCTTTAACGTTAAATTTCGCCTTTTGCATCGCCAAAACTTGGTCTTTTATTAAGTTTGAACGACTGTCTCTTAATATATTGGATTTTATTGTTGGGAGAACTTCGTTAAATGGAGGTACTGGTTTTGCACCTTCTAGGCGAATAATATGGTAGCCGTATTCTGTTTTAACGGGAGCTGAAAAGTCGCCCTTTTTGCTTAAAGAGAATGCAGCATGTTCGAATTCCGGAACAATGGATCCAACTCCAAACCAAGGAATCATTCCTTTGTTTGCCTTACTTCCAGGATCTTCAGAATAGGTTTTTACCATTTCCAGCCATTGAGATGGATTTTCAATTAAATTATGATGTATCTGGTTGATTTTATTGAAAGCCATTTGATCCTCTTCAGCACCTGCCGAACGTATCAAAAGATGAGAAACGTGTAGCTGTCCTGGGTTTGGTCTTCTATCTTCCAGTTTGATAATATGGTAGCCAAAGTCTGATATGATTGGAGAAGAAATCTCACCGACTTTTAAATTGTAGGCCGCTTCTTCAAAAGGTAAAACCATTTGCAAGGCCGTAAAATATCCTAAACTGCCTTTATTTGAACTTGCCGAAGGGTCATCTGAATGTTGTACTGCGAGCTGGTGAAAATCTGCTCCTGCTTCGGCTTCAGCCTTTATTTTTTCGGCCATTTTAAAGACCGCAATGGAATCTTCCTTAGATGCGTTTTGAGGAAACTGGAAAAGTATATGACTTGCTTTTACGATTACCTGCATTCTGCTGTATGCCTTTCTTAACTCGCCTTCTGTAAGAGAATTTTCCAGCAGGTAAGGTTTTTTTAATTGATCCTTGAAAGCAGAAAACTCGTCGCTGAATGCCTTTGTCTTGTGCATGCCGAGATCCATTGCATATTTTACCTTGAGTTTGTAATCAACAAAAAGCTCAAAATTCTCCTCAAATTCCGTTCTGCTTATAGGTGCAGCATCCTTTTGGCGGTTTTTATTTAGAATATAAAGAAATTCCTCTCTATCAGAGGTCTCTCCATCTATCTTTAAAAGGTAGTCCAACGGTGGATTTGCTTCCTTGATGGGATCAGGAACCGGAGTGGCACTTGCAAATAAAATTCCTAACATAAGGAAATATATATGCTTTAAATTCATAGGACGATGGATACAATTTAATCTGCAATGTTACAAATTTTACCCCACAATTCGGGTTGTTGGTCCGGATAAGTGAAGGGATTTAACATTTATTTGGAATTGAGTTTTTTTATTAGGCGACAGGTATTCTTGGAATGGTTGGTTTCAAATTCTATTTTATCCATTATTTTTCTCACCAATAACAAGCCTAGTCCGCCTTTTCGCCTTTCTTTCATGACTGAATTAACTTCAGGAGATTTGTATTCAATCAAATTAAATGCTTTTCCTGAATCGGTAATTTCAAAAATAATATTGTCTGTATTTATACTCACCTTTAGCAATATAAAACTATGTGGATCACAGTCATGAGAATGAATAATAAGGTTGGCGCATACCTCTTCAACAGCCAAAATCAATTGATTTTGGCTTACATCATTTAAGTGGGTAGGGGCAAGAATTTTTGACATAAATGTCCGTAATTCTGCCAACCGACTTTTTTCACAAAATAGCTTTAATTCATGCTTCATGGAGTAACTTTTCCGCTTCTTCCTTTGTACTTGTTATTGTGATCAGTTGGTCTAGGCCTAGAATATGAAAAACATTCATGACCTTTTCATTGAGACCGTAAATAATAAACAGCACATTGTTCTCCTTAAAATCTTCTAAATAGGACATAAAAACTCCCAAACCTGCAGAGGATATGTATTGCAGCTTATAGGCATCTACAAGAATGTCTTTTATTCCATCGTTTAGTACTTCTTGAATCACCTCATCCAGTTCCACTGAATTGCTGGCATCCACTTCTCCTTCCAGGCGTATGATTAAATGGCCCTTCTCTTCCTCTTTGTTTATAGATAACATATTTGATTATACGTTTTAAGCTTTTTTTAGTTTATGCTTTAAATTTGATGACCAAAATTGAGTAATCATCGTCGGGTAAGGTCTCCCTTCCTACGAAATCATAAACTTCTTCAACTATTTTACTTTTTATTTCCATTGCTGAAAACGTTTTGAAACGATCCAACAGTAAGCGTAATTTGTCATATCCAAACTCCTGGTTGTCTTTGTTTTTAGCTTCTACGATACCATCAGTATACATGACCATAACATCTCCTGCCTGGTATTTTAGAAATCCTTCTTCCAGGTAGTTTTCGTATCCATCGTTTCTAACAATCCCAAGACCCATACCTTTGATGTTCAAAAACCGTGAGGTATCCTTACCACTGGAATAATATAAGGTAGGACAATGCCCCGCTCGAGCAAAATGAATTTCCTTCGTTAAGGTATTGATGGTGTAATACGTAGTAGTTATAAAGTTGTTCTTTTCAAGGCATCTGCTTAAGGCATTGTTGGCTTTGGATAGGAAGTCTTTTGGTGGCAGATTTAATTGTACCAAGCTATGAAACACCCCTTTCATTTGTGACATGTTAAAGGCTGCAGAAGTTCCTTTTCCAGAAACATCTCCGATGATTAAAGCAAAATTTTCTTTATCGAAACGAAAGGTTTCATAGTAATCTCCACCTACTTCATCTGCAGCAGCTGAAAATCCATCTATTTCAAAGCACTCATTGTGATGCAATTCTGAAGGTAGCAGACTGCGTTGTACCCTTTGTGCAATTTCTAATTCCTCTCTATACCGCTCGTTTTTGATGGCCTCATTGAGAAGTCGGTGATTTTCAATGGATATAGAAGTTTGACCAGCAAAGGTGGAAATGATGTTAATCATCTCTTTATTAAAGCCGTCTTTGACTTCTTTTAAAAGAAATAGATCTCCTAAAACCTTCTTATTTGCAGAGACAGAAAGTACCAGTACAGATTTGTAAACTTCATGCGGAATCTGACCATATAGGTACTCTTTTCGGTCGTTGGACTGGCCATTTAAATAGGTGGAAAATGGCGCGGTCTTTTTCAATAGGCCCATAACTTCCTGCCGTTCACGGTTGCTAATGAATTTTTGCAACTTGATTTGGGAAGTTTGTTCAGGTTCAGAAGCATAGAGTTCTAGCCAGGCTGCATCGACGTAGGCAGCACTCATGCAGCTATCCATCAAAATATCCAAAACCTGTTCTTCATTCTCCCCAGGTTTTATGGATTGACTTAGCTTTTGAAAACTGATAGCTTCCGTTAGCTTCTGCTCAAATACCGATGAAGTAGGCAGGTTAAACAAGGTCACAAGTGAACTGAAAACCGCATACAAGAGTACGAAAACAAACAGTCCCAAAAGGAAGAGGTTTTCTGAGAGGTTAATGAAATGGATGTTTTGCTGTGTATACGAGACCAGCCGAAAAAAGAGGTAGACCGTACAAGCGATGATAACTACCAGAAATAATATTGACTTCCACTTTTCCGCAAAGGTTAGGTAGGGTATCCACTTTAGGTTGATGGAAAGGATGGCACCATAAATGATCAGAAAGATAAGCCCAAACATAAAGCCATAATTGAAGCTGGCTTGGCTGATCAAAACAAAGAACATGCTGATCAATAGAATTACCTCATAGGCTTGCCATTGCTGAACGATGGCTTTACTTTTTTGGTAGAGTATCAGGTGCTTCCAGCTTAGAGTAGTTGAAATAAGAAAGATGGAAACTACTGCAAAGTTGACATGGTAAAAGAAATTCTTCAGCAGTGGGTCTTCAGATAATCTTGAGTCCCCCAATAGGTAGTAAAAGAAAATTATCAGAAAGGAGGTGCCGGTCGCCATTAAACCCGTCGAAGCAGCCCTCCATATAAAATGGATAAAACTTCGGTGTTGATTTTTCTTTATGGCATCATTGAAAAAAATATATAACCAGATAAAAAAGAGGATTTCAAGAATCCAGGTGATTTCTTTACCGATTAAACCCTCCATTTGGTTGATTTCTCCAAATACTCGGATCAAATTAACAAGAAGTAAGGCTAGCCATGAAAGGACGGCCAGCAGAACATAAATTTTGCCTCTTTGTATTTGGGGTAACTTCACCATAGAAAATCTTACAATAATAAAAATAGAATACCAGAAACCATCGGTAACCGTAAAAAACTATGGTCGATTACTCTAAATTAATTAGCAATGGTTTTGGGATTATTCAGGTATATCCTCCATTTGGGTTCAGATAAATAACCAATCCCTGAAATTATTATTACCCAATATACGCAATGGTTTTGTTAATTCGTGTTTTTCCCACTTCTAAACTTTGCCAATAGGCCTATTGGTGTGGCTGAGACTTACTGCATTATTGTTTTATCCCCTGCTCTTTAATTTCCTCTATTTTTTGCGGTAGTATAATGGCAAGTAAAGTAAAAATCCGGCGTATTAGGTTACAATAACTTTCACGGCCGGATTTTTTATTATAAACATGGCAAAACTTTTTGATGCGCTTAAACCTAGGACAAACGACAGCTTTTTAATAATTGGGGTAATGGCATTAGAATAAACGATTACCGGATCATCCTAGCACAGCCATGACTTCCTTGCTAATACCTTGGTATTTTTTAACCAATTCCCTGTCGAGCAAGAATAAGCGGATATGCCTTCTATTGCAAAAACCGGGATTAAGCAGTTCTTTTTTCTAGTGACTCTTTTAGTTTTTTGGCTACAATTTTATCTTGACCTTTTTCGAGCATAAATACGGTCAAACGTAGACTTTTTGGTTCCTCCCAATCAATGGTTTCTATGGATGGATTACCATCTCTTAGATCAGCTCCCACGTCTTTGGCAGAGAATGAATGCTGGCTTCCTTCCCATGAAATTTTCAATGAGGGGTTATGATTGGCTACTTCAGGTACTACCACTTCAGTAGTGATCCCTGGTAGGTCAGCAATTGCCTCATCGATAAGGGCAACTCTGTCTTCCCACGTTTGCCAGATTTTATCGTGGTCTCTGTTGATAAAGGTTTCTAAGGCCATGTACATGCCTAGAATTTCTTCTTTATTGACTTTTTGACCACGTCCAATATTTCCACCTCTTGGAGGAGCACTAAGCCTGGCGGCTTCAATGAGGTGCTTTTTCCCCATTAAAATTCCAGCACTTTGAGGTCCTGCCATGGCTTTACCACCGGAAATGGCCACAAGATCAAATCCCATGTCATTAAATCGCCATAGATTTTCTACTGGAGGCACATCTGCTGCAATGTCATTCATAGTAGGAATACCATGCTTTTTAGCGATGGCAATCCATTCCTCATGCTTGATTTGGCCTACTGGCGCCTCACGATTTAAAAACCACATCATGGCAGTTTTTTCGTTGATGGCAGCCTCTAGTTCCTGCTTTGTTTCAATCATTATCAATTTTACACCAGTGTTGGTGAGTGCATGATGGTAGCCATTGGCATGACTTTTTTGGAGGATTACTTCTGATTTCATCCCAGTGCCTTCCAAAAATGGTAGTTGGGCAGCTTTTTTGGAATCTTTGCCAGTAAGTACACCTGCCATACCCAGAACCAATGCAGACCAACATCCTGCGGTGACCATTGCACCTTCAGCATGGCAAAGACCTGCGATTCTTTCGCCTACTCTGTCTTGTACGTCGTTAAGTAAAACGTATTTTTTGGAAGCCAGATTAATGGTTTCCATTACTTCAGGTGGCATCAAAGAAGCAGTCATGGAAGTATAATTTCCAGCTGCATTAATAAAGGTTCTTAGGCCCAATTCTTTTATTAAATCCCTTTTAGCTACTGTGGCGGTAGTTGATGGCAAGGTTTCGGCCAATAAGGTACTGCTACCTGCCAGTCCACCTAAAACGGGAAGTGAGGCCAGGCGCTTGATTAATTTCCTTCTAGATATCATGATGTTGTTAGTGTGATTTTAGGGTTTTAATTTAATAATTATCGATGGTCTTTTTAAATTTACCCGAGAAAATATATCATTTTTGAAATCAATAGGCGTTTTGCTGGGTTTAACGGTAATCCAATTGGATCGATAGTACGCTAATTTTAATTGAATAAAAAAAAGGATGCTTAAAAAAGAACAACCTACTATTACCAATGAAATTAAAATATTGGCAAAAATTCTTTGGAACTACCACCAACTAAAACATGATTTAAAAAAGGCAGATGCCATATTTGTATTGGGTAGTCATGATACCAGAGTGGCTGAAAGAGGAGCCAAACTTTGGTTGGATGGCATGGCTGATTATTTGATCCTTTCAGGAGGTTTAGGGAACTTTACACTAGGTATTTGGGATGAGCCTGAAGCAGACAAATTTGCAAAAATTGCATTGCAAATAGGCGTGCCAAAATCAGCCATTATTATAGAAAACCAATCTACCAACACCGGTGAGAATATTCAGTTTACACAGAAAATACTGGATGAAAGAAAACTGGATTTAACTTCATTTATCATTGTTCAAAAACCCTATATGGAGAGGCGTTCTTATGCTACGTTTAAGAAAAATTGGCCGGAGAAAGCTGTTTGTGTTACCAGCCCAAATATATCTTTTGAGGATTACCCCAATGAGGAGATTTCTATGGCTGTAGTTATTCAGTCAATGGTTGGAGATTTGCAAAGGATAAAAGAATACCCCAAACTTGGTTTTCAAATTGAGCAGGAAATACCTCAGGAGGTATGGTTAGCTTTTGAAAAATTGGTAAAGCTTGGCTTTGATCAGCATCTAATTAGTTAATTTAATTCTTCAAGCTCCTGTTATTTGGCTAAAGCTACTTTATAGGTTTCCAAAGCCCTTTCTCTGGCTTTTTTGTGTTCAATTATCGGTTCTGGATAATCAGAAGTACCGTATTCGGGCACCCATTTTTTAATGTATTTTTTATCCTTGTCGAACTTGTTCATTTGGGACTCCGGGTTGAATATTCGGAAATAAGGTTGAGCATCTGTACCTGTGCCAGCAGCCCATTGCCAACCTCCATTGTTGGAGGACAATTCAAAATCGAGTAGTTTACTTGCAAAATAGGCTTCACCCCAACGCCAGTCAATCAGCAAATGCTTGGTCAGAAAGCTAGCAGTGATCATCCTTACCCTGTTGTGCATGTAGCCAGTGCTGTTTAGCTCCCTCATGCCTGCGTCTACCATGGGGTAACCCGTTTTACCCTCACACCATTTTTGGAAGGCTTCTTCGTCATTTCTCCACAAGATCCTGTCATATTTTTCTTTGAAAGAGCTGTCAATTACTGAAGGCTTCTGATAGAGGATCATCATGTAAAATTCTCTCCATATTAGTTCATTGAGGTATGTTCCATTTAGTTCAGCAGCCTCCTGGACAAGCCGGCGGATGCTAATTGTTCCAAAACGTAAGTGAATACCCAATCGGCTGGTCCCTGACTTGGCAGGGAAGTTTCTGGTTTTATCGTAATCTTGAATTAGTTTTTCGTCGATTTTTAGTTCTGGAATTTCAATAGAACTTTCTTCAAATCCAATGTCTTTAAGGGAAGGAAAAGGCAGCGGGGCTGTTTTATAAAATGATTTTTTTCTTCCATCCAAATCGACAAGTTCCATATCAAGCTCTTTCAGTTTTTGAAGCCAGACTTTACTGTAGGGAGTAAATACCTGGTAGAAGCTGCCCTCATTGTTGGTGATTTCATCTTTTTCAAAAATCACCTGATCTTTAAAATCCTTAAAAGGGATGTCTTTTTCTGCTAAAAACTCCTCGACCCTTTTGTCCCTATCTCTGGCGTAGGGTTCATAATCACGGTTGGTGTATACATTTTGAATAGTATATTCTTTGGTCAATTCAGTAAAAAAGGCAAGGGGTTTACCTTTCCTAACCAGAATCGAACTGTCATATTCCTTCAATTTTCTATGGAGGTTTTTAACCTGTGAATGGATGAATTGAACCCTAGGGTCTTTCTTCTCTTCCAGATTGTCAAGAATGTCTTCATCAAAAATAAAAAGAGGTAAAACATTCTTTTCATTTTCATAGGCCTTAAACAAACCGATGTTGTCAGAAAGTCTTAAGTCTCTTCTAAACCAAAATATCGTCACTTTATCCATACTACAATAATCAAAAAAGGGAGATATTGTTTAATAGGCTCAACGATTTTCTTTGTCGATGATATTGATTAGTGCAGGGGCTTCCCTAGGTTCTGGTTTGAATAGGTCAGGGGCTACCTCTTCTAAATTTATATTGAAATCACCTCTAAGGTATTCATCGGAATCATTGATGTACACCTGTTTGTTTCGCTTAAAGTTTTGAAACAACTCTTTAAGAGAGCTGAAGAGGAGGTTTTGAGAAATGGATACCCCATAAGTATTTGGGGCCCGATTATTAATGTTAAGTGCCGTAAGATTATTGAAGTTATTGCGGTTGTAAACCCTTACACGGTATTGGCCATTCTCTGTCAAGAGGTACTCAGCCTGCCAATCTCCTGCGATGGTATTTAAGTCTGCCTTGCCTTGTAGATCGGTAAATCCACCATCTCTTGTAACCCGCAACCTTCCGTCAAAGAAGGTGTAAGCCACTCGTAGTTGGAATGTTTCCAGTGCTGACTCATCCAATCCCATTAGGTCAAAATCTATTTCCAGATTTTCATCCACCTGAGCGATCAGGTTATTGAGTTGGGAAGAAATCAATTGGCTGAGGTTAGAGAAACCAATACCGGCACTATTAAATTGGCCTTCTGGAGAGAATCTCCTAAGCATTATCAATGAGAAAACCTGACGGTTTTTTTCTTGTTCATCATTGGCTATCCTGTTTTTGAAAGCAGAAATAGTAGTTTGTAACTCACTGTCTTCAGGGAATTCTGAAAAGTCAAAATCAAAGGAAATATTGGGTGACAACAATTCACCTTCTAGATCCATAATCACTTTTACAGGAAATCGACGTTTTATTTGACTGTTTTCAAGTGAACTTGTGGTGGAACTTGTTTGAAGAGATGTTAGGGAAACATTTTCCTGATAAATGGCAGATATATCCATTACCCCTTGATAAGGGTCTCCGTACCAATTGATAATTCCTCCCGGCTCGATCACAAACTTTTTGTTGATCACATTGTATAAAGAAAAATTATAGAGGGCATCCACTATTTCATAATTCCCCGTCATGGTGAAATTCCCCTGAGTATCAATATTCATATTGATAACGCCTTTTCCATGGCCCTGAATATTCTCTCCTGTTTTTGGATCTATTTGAATTTCAACATAAGCATCTGGGGTTATATCCAGGTTCAGGTTCATCCTGAGATTATTAATCGTCAATTTATCGACGGTTTCTTCCAGTTCAAGCAGTTGGGTAGTGTCTCTAAGATTGATGATATTTATGAAATCTTCCTGAGCTTGACCATTAGATTCTCCCATTGGAATGTAAATTTTCGTATTGGGCTGGGATGTGGCATTTGCTGTGAGGTCCAAATTATTGGCTGCCCCAAACACACTGATGTCTCCAGTAGCGAATGCGGTTCCAAAGAATAGGTCATTGTCTGCAGCACTGGTGTTCATTACCTGAAAATTATTCATTTGAGCGGTAAGATCCAGAAGGAAGTTATCGAAATTATCATGCACAATCCCTCCTCTAAGGCCTGCTATATTGTTGTTGACATCTCTTAATTCCAAACCTCTAAAGCTAATTTCATTGGGTTCAAAAATCACATTTCCATCTACCATGTAGGTTGTGTTGAGGTAATTAAACCTGAAAGTAGCCCCATCCAACTTCCCCAATCCTTCTACAATCGGGTGGGTAACGGTTCCTCCTACTTTTAGATTTCCATTGAGTTTTCCATCAATATTGGTCAGGTAATCGGCTATAAATGGTTCAATAACCGATAGTCGGGCATCTGTAAAACGCGCATTTAGAGCCATTTCCCGCTCATCATTACCCAAATCACCAGTAAGGTCAATGACTTTGGCCCCTTCTCGGATATTTTGAATGGAAAGGTTGACCACATCATCTGCATAAAAGGCATTGGCTTCAATCTCCCCAACCAAAAATTGATTGATGTAGATGTCTCTAATAGATAAAGCCCCTTTCATTCCTTGCTTATTCCAGCCTTCTTTAAGGTTTATCATTCCGTTTGCTATCCCTTCATATTCTTTGAGTCCAAAAGAATTAAGGAAATCAAGGTTCAATTCATTGATGTTGATCTCCATTTTGTCCTCCGGATTATGGTTGATTTTACCCTGTGCTGAGATGTACTCATTTCCATGGTATAGTTTAATTTTATCGAATTGGGTTTCATCGGCTTTGATGCTGATGCTATTGCCCTCCTCGAATTGCCAATAGTCATCCAGTAATTTGATTTCTGAAGGGGAGAGTTTTATAAGCGTTTTGTCCGGAGATAAATTTACTTCTGCACCTATGTCAAAATGGCTTTCGGTAAGCAACTGATCCAAATAGAAGGTAATGTCCAACTTGGACTGGTTCCATATTGTTTCTACTGCGAGGTTATGAAAATTAAAACCTGAATTGAGTTGAATCTCTTTGGACAATACATAAAATGAGGCCAGTACTTCGTTGCTGTTCTTGTATTTGGCAGTGTTCAAATCAATATTATTATCGATAAAATAATTGTTGCCGTAATAAATAGTATCTATCCCACTGTAGAAGTTGAACACTGTGTTTTGCTCGGTTTGATAAAATGCGCCTTCCACCTGCGTATTATTTGAAATAAACAGCATAGGGTCAATCAAATTCAATATTGGATTGGCATCCCTTAAATCCACGGTTATATCTATCTGATAGGGATTGCTGGCGCTTTGTTTGGAAACTTTAGGACCTGAATAATTATTGGTTAAAATGGCATAATAATTTTTCCACAATTGCTGCAGGTCATTTTTTAATTGCTCCACCTTAAAATTCCCACTGATGCCTGCTACCAGAAGGTCCGAGTTAAGGGATATCACCCTAGAATTATCTGTGAAAAGGGATTGAAAGAGGAAATAGTCTAGAAAGAGATCACGTCCATCATAACTGACCAGCACATCTCTAAACCTTGCTACCCCTTCGATGTCATCCAGGTTTATTCCCTTAGTGTCTAGTTCGAAATTCCCACTGAGAAAAATGGCGTTGTCTGTTAAATTTATTTCGTTCAAGAATGCTGTATCCAGATCTAATATGAGATTTGCTGAGTCTTTGTTGTTTCTCAGGTCTAGCATCCCATCTACATCCATTACCAAATTTGGATCATCTACGGCTAATTTCCCCTCAAATAAGTCTTTAGCAAAAGTTGCTTTGGTCTCAATGTTTTTAAAGTCGTAATGGTTAATACCTAATTTACTGAAATTGGCATCCAATTCAATAATTGCTGTAGAAACACTAAAGCCTGAGCCTTTAATCTGACCTTTGAAACTTGTCTTTTGAAAATTCTCAGGATCCTCCATTAAAATACCCAGGTCCAGATTCGTTACCTCCAATTGCCCATTATAGGTTGGTGCACCGTCTTGTTTAAGATAGTTGAGGGTACCATTCAGCCTGCCAATTTCTGTACGGAAGTTCCCATTGGCTATAAAATCGGTTAGCTGGCCTTCAAAATCAGAGTTAAAGCGGATGATGCCGAATTTATTGAGTTCATTTCTTGCTTGCGCCGTGACGTAAGGGTATAGGTCTTTAGGGCTCATGCTGGAATTGATCAATGAAAGATCAAAGTAGGTTTCAGACACCTTTGGCAAGCCTTCAATATTGAATTTTCCAAACAAAGCACTTCTATCCCCAAACCTTAAGAGAAGCTCATCGGAATAAATAGAGTCAACCCGTCCGTTGACCTGACCGCTAAGGTAGAGTCGGTCATCAATGGAAGGAATATTGTCAGAAAAATACCCCAAGTCCCTGATATCTAAAACTGCTTCATCCAACTGGGCTAGAATCTCCACCTTTCGATTAAAATCTCTTAAATCTCCGGGAGAGTCATATTCGAATTTGAGATAGTTTTTTATTTCTGTTTGATTGGACTTTAAGTAGAGATCTTTGAATTCCATCCCTGTACTCGAATAGGTGAAATTGGTTTGCAGTTGTTGAAAAACCATTCCGGAATTGGCTTCCACACCTTTCATGTGCTTGAGGTCAAATGCCACCGTATCTCTTCTGACATAGAAATCTATAGCACTTGCCACTAGGTCTCTAAACTGAAGGTTGCCATAATCAAACTTTATATCGAAGGGAGGGAGGGTGTAATCCACGATATCCAAAGAGGTTTTTATCAAGGAGACATTACCAATTGTAAAGGTGGAAGCCTTCAAGTTGTTTTTTTCTTTCTTTGGAAGAAGAATTTGTCTTACCCGGCTAAGAAATACGGAAATATTCAATCCCTCACCATCGGGATGAGTTAAAATCCTGACTTTTCCGTTGTTGAGATTGATTTCATCAAATCCAGGCTGTTCATTGTCCATTAGTCCTTTAATGGAGAAGTCGATATATACCTCGTCAAGGTCCATCATCAAACTGTCCTGAAGATCTCTTATCGTGACTTCCTGTAGGCTGATGGCATCCCACCAACGAATGTTTACCCTGCCTATTTCTGTTTCATAACCAGTCTCTTTGCTGATATGGTTGGTGAAGAACCCGGCGAGGTAAGTTTGTAAGACTGGGATTTGCAGTAACAAAGTAATCGTAACCAGGAAAATGAGCAAGTAGCTCATGATCCTAAACGTCCATCTGAGGGCGTTCAGTAAAATTTCCTTAACTTTCGATTTATTTTCCAACAGGCACGAAATGAGTTGTAATATATTAGCAATAGAATCCTCTTGTGATGAAACGTCAGCAGCAGTGATTTCTGATGGCAAAATACTTAATAATATTGTCGCCACGCAATCTGTACATGAGAAATATGGTGGGGTAGTTCCAGAATTGGCCTCTAGAGCCCATCAGCAGCACCTTATTCCGGTGGTGGCTGAAGCAATAAAATCTTCGGGGATTGCAAAAGAGGAATTAAGTGCGGTTGCTTTTACCCGGGGTCCAGGGTTGATGGGTGCGCTTTTGGTTGGAGTGTCTTTCGCAAAGTCATTTGCTTATGCTCTCGATAAGCCTATCATTGAGGTTAATCACATGGAAGCCCATGTACTGGCACATTTTATCGATTCTCCACAGCCTGCTTTTCCTTTTATTTGCCTAACGGTGAGTGGAGGGCATACCCAATTGGTTTTGGTCAATAGCCCATTGGACATGGAGGTTTTAGGGGAAACACAGGATGATGCAGTAGGGGAGGCTTTTGATAAAATCGCTAAAATTATAGGCTTACCCTATCCCGGTGGTCCGCATTTGGATAAGTTGGCGGCAAAGGGAAATCCTCAGGCCTTTACTTTTCCATTGTCGGACATGAAAGGACTCTCTTTTTCATTTAGTGGCATAAAAACTGCAGTACTTTATTTTCTTAGAGATAATATTAAAAAAGATCCGGATTTTATTGAGAAAAATCTGGAAAACATATGCGCTTCGGTACAGCACACGCTTATTAAAATGCTAATGCAAAAATTGGTAAAAGTGACTAAAGAAAGAGGCATTAAGGAAATAGCCATTGCAGGAGGTGTCTCTGCCAATTCCGGTTTGAGGGAAACCATTATGGAGGAAGCAAAAAAATACCGGTGGAATGTTTATCTTCCCAAACTAGAATATTGTACAGACAATGCGGCAATGGTGGCAATGGCAGCGCATTTTAAATTTCAAGCTGGAATATTTACAAATTTGAACGTCAGCCCGTTGGCAAAATTGAAAATTGGAAATCATGGCTAAAAAGAATAAATTCGAGAAAATAATAAATATTAAAAATAAGAAAGCAAGTTTTGAGTTTGAATTCATCGATAAATACAAAGCAGGGCTTGTACTGAAGGGGACGGAGATTAAGTCAATTCGGGAAGGAAAGGTCTCGCTTACGGAGGCCTATTGCTATTTCCGAAACAATGAATTGTTTATAAAACAAATGCACATAGCACCTTATACGCTGGCCGCTCATTTTAATCATGACCCAGTTAGAGAAAGAAAGCTATTGCTACAAAAACAAGAATTGAAAAAACTGCAAAACAAATTTGCAGAAAAAGGACTTACCATAGTGCCTATTAGGGTATTTATTAATGACAAGGGGCTGGCCAAGATAGAAGTGGCGCTGGGTAAGGGTAAGAAAGTGCATGACAAACGACATTCACTAAAAGAAAAAGATGCAAAACGAGACCTTCAAAGAATGGCATTCTAATCCTACTTTTGGTATCTGTAGGCTTTCGCTCCTCAGTGTTTATGAGAAACCTGTGAGTGATGCCGGGTTAAGCACCCAAATACTTTTTGGGGAGTTGTATGAAGTTATTGTGGTGAGTGATAATGGACAGTGGTTAAAAATTGAAGGTTTAGAATTCATTGGCTCAGGTTGGATTCTTGCTTCCCAACATCATCCCCTTACGAAAGAAGCATTCGAATTTTTTGCGAAATCCCCCCGTCAAATAGTCTCCCAAGGGATAGGGGAAATAAAGTTGAAAGATGCTACTATGTTTTTATTGCCCGGTAGTCAGTTACATGCCGGACAAAATGAAATCTTCGAGTGGGAAGATTCAATAAAATTTAAGGGGAATAGTAGGTCTTATGAAAAGAAGGCCAATAGGCAGGAAATTAAAAAAATAGGCTTAAGTTTTCTTCATGCCCCTTATCTATCCGGGGGTAGAAGCATTTTTGGTTTAAATGGATCTTCCTGGATTAACTTGCTTTTTAAAATAGGTGGGATAGTCTTCCCGAATGAACTCGGTTCACTAGGGCATATAGAAGGAAGGCAGGATGTTTCTGAAATTGATGTAGGAGATGTAATTATTTTTGGCACCCAAAGTGGCATGCCATTTCAGGTGGGTTTATTTATTGGTGAGGGCACATTGCTTTGGGTCAAAGAAAAAGTAAAGTTCGGGGCTTTTGATCCGGAAAAATGGAGCACAACCAATAATCGCTTTAAAAACAGTGTTCAATTGCTAACCGTAAAAAAACTAGTAGATTGATGAAGGAGATATCAGAAAAGAAAGTGCTTGTCCTGAACTTAGATCATTCACCGGTAGGGGTAGTCAATGTACACAAAGGTTTTGTGTTGACTTATCTAGATAAAGCCACTTTACTGGTAAAGTACGATTACCTTCAAATAAGGTCAGTAGACCATGTTTTTGATTACCCTGCAGTTATTCGGCTCAATCATTACAAAAACATCCCTTACAATGGAGTTTTGCTGAACAGAAACAATCTTTTTAAGCGGGATAAATATACTTGTCAGTATTGTGGGTCTGAGAAAGACCTGACCCTTGACCATGTTATTCCTAAATCCAAAGGGGGAAAAACTACTTGGAGGAATCTCATTACTGCCTGCCACCGCTGCAATACCATTAAGGGCAATAAAACTCCTGAAGAAGCAGGTATGCCGCTTGTGAGCTTTCCTTTTAAACCAAATCTTTCCTATTTTCTTGCTGAATATGCCGAACGCCATGCTGAAGAATGGATTCCATTTCTAGCCATGAGGCAAGTTTGATCAAAAGGGACTGTATATATTTTAGATCTTGATATTTTGTTGGTTTACAGTTTCTAATCCTAAAATAATTCGTAAATTTGCAATCCATTCGGGTGAATGGGCCTTCTAACAAAAGGAATCATTAATAAAAACCTCAGCCTGATGATCCTAGGGCTGTTGAAAATCAGGGTTATATATTAATTATGTCAAATCAAGAAGATTTTAATTGGGACAAATTTGAAACCAAGGGTTTTGGAGAAGGCTACACCAAAGCTGAGAGAGAGGAAATGGAAAACCTCTACGACAATACCCTTACTGAGATTACAGAAAAAGAAGTTATCACAGGTACCGTAGTTGGTATCAATGATAAGGATGTAATCATAAACATTGGTTTCAAATCAGATGGACTAGTTCCTCTAAATGAATTCCGTGATATTGAAGGTTTGAAAATCGGTGATGAAGTAGAATTATTCATCGAGGAGCAGGAGAATTCATTGGGTCAGTTAGTTCTTTCCCGTAAGAAAGCCAAGATGGTGAAAGCTTGGCAAACCATTGAGGAAGCATTGGAGCAAGACAATGTGATCGAAGGTTTGGTTAAGAGAAGAACCAAAGGTGGATTGATCGTTGATATCTATGGTGTAGAAGCCTTCTTACCTGGATCTCAAATAGACGTTAAACCTATCAGAGATTTTGATATCTATGTAGGTAAAAAGATGGAAGTTAAAGTGGTGAAAATAAACCACGCTAATGATAACGTTGTTGTTTCACACAAAGTCTTGATCGAAAAAGATCTTGAGAAACAAAAAGCTGAAATCCTTAACAACCTTGAAAAAGGTCAAGTACTTGAAGGGATTATCAAAAACATGACCAATTTCGGTGTATTCATCGATTTGGGTGGTGTAGATGGTTTACTTCACATTACAGATATTTCTTGGGGACGTATCAATCATCCAGAAGAAGTGCTTAACCTTGACGACAAAGTTCAGGTAGTAGTACTAGACTTTGATGATGACAAGAAAAGAATTTCTTTGGGTATGAAGCAATTGACTGCTCATCCTTGGGATTCTCTTTCTGCTACTTTGGAAGTTGGTTCTAAAGTTAAAGGTAAGATTGTAAACGTAGCTGACTACGGTGCATTCCTTGAATTGGCTCCTGGCGTTGAAGGTTTGATTCACGTATCTGAAATGTCTTGGTCACAACACTTAAGAAATCCAGCTGACTTCGTGAAAGTTAGTGACGAGATCGAAGCTGTTGTTCTTACTTTAGACAAAGAAGAGCGTAAGATGTCTTTAGGTATCAAACAACTTACTGAAGACCCTTGGACTAAACAAGAAATGTCTACCAAATATGCTATCGGTACCAAACATAAAGGTATTGTTAGAAACCTTACCAACTTCGGTCTTTTCTTAGAGCTTGAAGAAGGTATCGACGGATTGGTTCACGTATCTGATTTATCTTGGACTAAAAAGATCAAGCATCCATCAGAATTTGTGAAAGTAAGTGACGAATTGGATGTTATCGTTCTAGAATTAGATCTTGATAGCAGAAGATTGGCACTTGGGCACAAACAATTGGAAGAAAACCCTTGGGATACTTTCGAAAATGTGTTCCCAATTGGATCTACTCATAAATGCTCTATCATCTCTAAAAATGATAAAGGAGCTGTACTTGAATTGCCTTACGGTCTTGAAGGATTTGCTACTACCAAAAATCTTGAAAAAGAGGACGGAAGCCAAGCAGATGCAGGTGAAAGCCTTGACTTCACTGTAATTGAGTTTTCTAAAGACGACAAGCGAATAGTACTTTCTCACACTGCTACCTTCAAAGAAGAAGCAATGCCTAAAGCTACTACTAAGAAAGCAAGCAGTCCTAAAAAGAAAGCTGCAAGCAGCACTGACAGTGGAGCTGGCGCAGAAAAATCTACATTAGGAGATTTGGATGCATTGTCTGCATTGAAAGAAAAAATGGATCAGGGTAAAAAATAATTGACCCTAGTTTATAATATTAAAGCACTAGCCTTTTCAAAGGTTAGTGCTTTTTTTTTGCCCTATTTTTTTGCTTCATTTGCATTCTCTTTTAACCCGAAATATGCAATAAACAATCTATTACGTGCTGAAATCGCTCCAAAATCAGCCACTTCGTTGCTGTTTTCAATTTCACCATAGCGGTGCTATGTTAAAATCTCCAAACAGCCTGATTTTCTTGCGATTGCAACACTTCCCGTAAACACGGGACAGGATTCAGCCCTGACTATTGGTCAGGACGGAGAAATCCTATTATATAATCCGGGTTTAATCTTTTAGCTTCTCTAAATAATGACTTGCCTTGATGGCCTGTCTCACTTAATATAAGTAAGTATTTAGGCCTAACCGGAGGCTTTTGCAATCCATCATTCCCCTCCTTATTAATTAGTGGGATTATTTTGTTCCCCTCTCTAATGGGTCTTATTTATTCTCCTGATTGCGCTTGCAAAGCAA
>NZ_JBSXOH010000039.1:0-4710 GCF_056859355.1 Cyclobacterium sp. L-R | reverse complement strand
TCGTATTTGTAGGTTGTCATTAAAATTCCCATCAAAGGTCATGAACTGATAGGTCAAGTTAAAAGAACCGGCTGAGTTAAAAGTCAGGCTTATGGAATTATAGGTCTCATAGTTGATCGTTGCATCAGGAACAGACCACATACTTCCAATCCCATTGTTTGGATATACCATAGTGGAACCATTCCAGAAATTAACTTCAAATAGGGCTGTTTCTCCTATACTAACAGTGGTCGGGCCTATTATCTGAACCTGAGTGACCTCTTGGCTAAATACATATTGCCCGTATACACAGATTAAAAGTGAAAAGACATAAGGCTTCATCTTCCATCCTTCTTAGTAAAATACAACTCATGGATTTGTCCACGACGCGCCTTCATTGGTATCAATAAAATCCCATCTTTTCCGTTAACGCGAATGGAATAACTGGTCTTTATTCCATTGATCTCAATAGCTAACTGCGATGTACCTTCAATTTCCCATTTACCGTTGACAATATGCTGCCTTTTACCCAATACCCATTGGGCGGTAAAGATTCCGTCCTCTGAAAAAATAAATGACCTAGACTTAATGGCTTGTTTCATTGCTTCAGATTCAGCCGTTTTGGTCATTGAACCTTTTGCCGATATACCGTAATTTATTGCTGACAGCTGATTTACTGAATCCGTTTGCCAATATCCAATTAGGTTTTGGGCATCAATTGTTTCTATCTTTTGGGCAGCTACAGGACTTACCGCGATAAAAAAAACAACTAGAATAAATAAGAATAATTTTTCCATCGCTCATCCACTTTAAGGGTTTAAACCACTTGTTTGGAAGTTGTACTCGTAAAACTCCTTTAACTGCCCACTATCATCTCTGATTGCTTTCAACCGCCCCATGTAGTCGTATTCATAATACATGGTATAATTTCTAGCATCTGTTTTGGATGTCAGTCCAACCAAAGGATCGTATGTATAAGTCGTCATTCCGGCCTCTATTGGGTGTAACCGTAATTCATCCAAATGCAAACCGCTTCCTTCAATGGTAAGCCTATTTTCCGTAATAATCCTTTGGATTAACTTCCATTCTTGGTCTAATTTCTCTGTCTGCCCCAAAAAATACCAATTTGCTGAACCATTGGCTCTTTTTACCCAAAATGTAAGCAAATATTTTTCACTTGAGCTAGCCTCTATTCCCGATTTTGAGATACTTCCTGTTCCCAAATCATAATACCTACCACCTGTTCTGGAGCCTATAGAAGAAACGGCATTACCCATATAAGTCCACCCTCCTTTCTCTTGCGTTTCAAATGATGTGTAAGAAATTTGATCAGGAAGTGAGTTTTGCACTTCACATACCGGTAATTTATCAGAAGAATCCCATAAAATAGCCCTTCTATTTTGATCTAACTCCTCTATCTGGTTAATATTTAATGCCTGATCGTAGCCTAATTTGGTCTTTTTTACAAAAGACTCACAAAATGTAATCCCGTCCTCTGAGTGGGAAAAATTTTTTATTGGCGCATTTGTTTCTAAACTTAGAATTTCATCCAATAAAACCTCTCCAGCTTTAATTTTCCATTTCCTTGCCTGCCCACTAATTACCCCATTTTTCACAGATTTAACCGATTCTATGGGATCACCAATCATATTTTTGCCTAACAATGCATTAATCTCTCGGGTGGGTTTTTCATACTCCAAAGGGTATTTAAACTCTTCACTTTCAAACCCCCAATTTGATTTCATTACCGTTCGTCTTTGAAGTTGATGAAATGCATTGTATTGAAAAGAACGTTCTACCCCTAACTCAGAATCACCCGAAAATAATTTATCCATCTCATAGGCCGGCTTGAAAGACTCAGATTCTATAGAAAATGCTGTTGTTTCTCTTAGCGTTACAGGCAGGAATGGTGGCAACCCCCCGTCATTATGAAATTCTAATACGAATTTTATAAAAGGGAAAGATTGCCACACTTTTACTGGTGATCCTGCGCTTAGGGTTTTATAACCCAGTACCCTTTTACTTTCAACCACATTTCCAAGATCATCTTTATGAGTCTTTGATATCAATTTACCTCTTTTATGATCATAACTCTTTTTATTCACAAGAGGCATCTCGTAGGAATTGTTTTGCAAACCAATTTTATCCGGATAATCATAAAAAGAAGAAAATTTGTGAATAGTTTCACCATTACCATCGATTTTTTCAACAACCCTTTGATAACCTATTGGACGGCTTTGCGTCATGGATAGGGGAAAAGCTGAGTGGGAATAAGCTTTAACACCTGTAGCAAAAATTTCGGAGCCCTGACTTCCTGATGTAAAAGGAGCATGGTGTTTTAAATCACTGCCGGCAACACCGGATGATAGATTAACATTACCTTCTTGCGTATATTCGAATTTCCTAATGATGGGTGGATTAAATTGGTCAACATCATGAATTTCAGCAACACGAATTCCACCTCCAATTTTTTTTGTTATTGAACCTTCTTCTAAGAACCTATATTTTAACTTAACTCTTATATCTATATCACCAGTATATTGAGGAATATATTTGGTTAGATCAAAGGTTCCTGAAAAGTTAAAGTTCCAAGGAGTAAGAACTGAAAGACAAGGTTCAATATTGTTGCCATAAGCTATCCCATCTGTACTGCATTCATACCAAAGCTGAACTTGTGCTAAAGGATTTAAAGTTACTGAAGTTGCTATTGATGAATCAATGTATTTCCAAGCGGACCATCCATCCTCTGCCAGAGGATTCTCATTAATAAAACTATAGTCATTGGGTTCATAAAAAAACTGCCTGCTCCCACCTGTGGGCCAAGTGATTTTATTTAAAACCCCATATTTCATTTTGTCAATATTAGGATCTTTATTAATTCCCGGATAAGTCTTGTCTTGAAAAGCTTGCGAAGAAAATGAAAAAGTAGGGATCAAACCGGTTCCAATATTACCTGCCCCATTAAAATATCCCCAATGGTCAGTATCTCTACTACTATACCCGGGAAGCAGGTGCATATTGTTATATTCAAAAGAATAAACTTGATCTTTGTCGATAATCATTTTTTTTAATGTTAACCTTTGACTGGGATTGTCAATATATTCAAGAGCAAACCTTCTTTTAATCTCATTTTGATTGTTTTTTAGGAGTATAGAATCTAATTTGAATGAAGAAAATGAATACGGCATGGCAGGATGGCGCAAATCATTTCTAGCCGAAGTAAAAAATTCAACTCTACCATTCTCAAAAAGTATCCTTTTTAAATTATGCCTGTAGTTTCTACTTATCGTTTGACCTCTATTCTCAGGAAAGCCACCCATATTTGTCAAACTTCCATTACCAAGAAAGAGATTACTTCCGTGATGTGTAAAATAACCTATGGCTATGGAATGATATTCAAATAGGGATGTTGAGGTATCAAAGTTTGAATAATCATACTCAAAAAGAATCTCGTTTTTTAAATTAGGAGACACAATTTTTGTAAGATACCAGCTTGTGACTATATCTTTTATATCCCCAGAACCACCATCTGTTGTAAAAGTTGCCGATTCTGATTTTGATAATTCTAATTCTTCAAAATAATAAATCACTCCATTTTCATCTGTAATTTTCCACTTTTTAAAACCACTAAAACGGAACATAACAGATCCGAAGTTTTTGAAGATAGATCCTTTATCCATCAATTCAATTTTGATATTAGTATAAGGCAGTGTTCTTATCCCTCCATCATTATCAAAAAAGAATTTTCCTGATTTCCCATTAAAATTATAATAAAATATGTCAGGCATTCCATCTACAAGTCCCACTCTTTGACTTTCTAAATAATCACCTGATGGATAAGGCCAATTATCTTTCAATAAATGACCTGTATAGTAAAAACCAATAGATTCTTCATCATCATTTACTCCTCCAATTGCTCTCGTTATCACTCCTCCTACATTTAAAGACCAACCGGAGCCTACCCAACTAGGGAATTCATTGACTATGACACCTCCCGCAAAATAGGACAAATCAATATTTCCCTGAAGGTCCTTTGAATCAACAGTATACAAAGGAATTCTTATATCAGGAATGCCTGTATAATGATTAACAGTGGAAGGAGTATATTTTACTAATGAATAAGCATTCGGTGATGGAAAAGTAACATGTTGATCCTGAGAAAAGGTATTATATTTTACTATAGTACAGTAAATAAAGATCAACAAAAACCTTAAAGAAAAATTAATTATTTTATCCCTTTCCATATTACTCAAACAATAAAAACAATTGCAAATAATTAGGCTGAAATATTAATTAGTTATTAAAATAATAAATCAAAATAAAAAAATCAACTTATACAGTGAATTATTGAATAAATTATCCCATTAGCATACAATTAACAGTAAAAAAACTACTATAGAATAACCGGTATCATTAACAGAAATACATTTATAATAAAACTTTACACTTCGTTAAAATGACCCTATTACTCAATTAACCCTTCATTATCTAAAAAATAAAATTTTTAGATAGTGTATTTTTTTCGCATTAGATATAAGCAATAAATTTGAAAAATATAGTTTGAATTAAAATTACCTACCCACCTTCACTCCAATGCTATTAAGTTAAGCCTTTTAGCTTACTATTTGGGTTTCAAAATTGAATGTTTTTGATTTTCTGGCTCGGTTGCCTGTCGGTTTACCAGTTTAGGGGCATACCTTTCCCTTCACTTGGAACAGGTACCTAATTTTG
>NZ_JBSXOH010000038.1:0-2357 GCF_056859355.1 Cyclobacterium sp. L-R | reverse complement strand
CAGGGCGTTAATGGGAAAGGACTGCCCCTACAGTATCCAAAACAACCACAAGTCAGTGGTTAGGGAGATCAAAACTGGGGTTTCTGGCACCAAACACCCCAAACTCTCCCAAATAACGAAACATAAATGCCCATAGACAGGTCCCCGGTTTTCCCGAAAAAAACGGGACAGGCTGTCCAACTAAGTTTTAACCGCAATCTAAGGGACTCCTCCTCAAATAGTTATTTTTTTTGGCTAGATTGCGTTTAAAACTCTTTACGTTATGGACTATTTCAAGAACGATGAAGATAACCTTCTACATATTTTTCTTTCTGACTCTCCTTTCATGCAATAAAAGAGAAGAAGAAAATATTTCTCAAAAACTAAATGGATTTTGGTTTAACGATGATAAAATTCTTTTATTCAGGGATTCAGTAATGATGCATCCTATTTATGAAGCTCCAGGCTTGTTTGAGTTCACCATTAATGATGGAATGCTAATCGTCAAGAATACTCAGGAATACTTTGAAAACATCTATGATACCTGCTTTGTAAAACTTGAAAAAGAAAATGAATTAACCTTTGTAATTGATGATGTAGGTTACACATTCAAAAAATTTGAATCTACACCAAGCATGAATTTTCATAGGCTATACTTTGAAATTGAACCTTGTCATGGGTTTTGTCCAGTTTTTCAAGTAGAAATTTTCCCAGATGGCACAGTTAATTTTAATGGAATAGAGTACACTGAAATAGAAGGTCCAAAGGAGTATAATTTGAATATAGAAATAATAAATGAATTAAATAACCTATTAGAAGTGGTTAAAATAATAGATTATCCTGATGATAAATTTTCAAACCCACCTGATTCTCCAAGATTTAATATGGTTGTGGAATATCCAAATGAAATAAAAATTTCAATAATTGATGGATTGTTTGAAGGGAAATATGAAAACATCGTAAGGTATTTTTACTTTTTTGAAAGGCAGTTAATTGAAAACAGTCCATAACATCACCTTGGATCCAGCGGGCGGTACCGAGTAACTATAAAAATCAGTATCTTTAAGAAGTTAGGAGTGGCATGGAAGAGAACGTTTTCAAATGCCCGCCGTCTCCAAGCTGAATCACGTTGGGTGTAATTAAAAAATGAGTAACGAATACAGAAGAAATCACTTTATTCCAGAAGGTTATTTAACCAATTTCACTGACATCGATAACAAGTTCTATATCTATGACAAAAAAGTAAAATACAACTCTAAAACAATAAGATACATTTCACCAAAACAGATATGCTTTGAATGGGATAGATATATCTTGAATTTTGGAAAAGACAAGGTATATAAAGGTTTAGAGTCAAATGTGTATTGCCATTATGATGAAAAGTTTTCAAAGACCTTGAAGCTATTACAATCAGAGGGTTTTGACTGGAAAACCTGCCCAGAAGACACAATTGGGAATTTGGAACTAATGATTCCTCTTTTCTACTGGCGCTCACCTGTCTCTGATAAACACTTTAATGATAGACTCAAAAAGTATGACCGTTTAGAAGATTTCGGGTTAGAAGCAACTCTTGACTCAAAACCGATTACAGATAAAGAATTTCATAAGGAAGCTCTTTCTGATAAGAATTTTCAAAAGGCAATTATGCCAATTTTAGCATTTACCAGCTTTGGTAAACCGCATCCAGTTAATGATTTATTAGAATGGCGTGTTTTAAATAGAGATGGTCGTGGTGCTCAATTAACTTCGGATAATCCAATAATTTTTTATAAAAATCCTGAAGAGCCTGAAGATTTAAGAAGTGAGTTAATCTTACCAGTTGGTAACCGTACTTCTCTATTACGAATTAACGAACACCTTCCAAGAAATTATCATAATTTGGTTTTTCAAGATATGTTGATTTTAGAACAAGCTAATCAATATGTAATCTGTAGTGATAAATGGTATTTGGAGAAAGTCATCAAATATTATGAGAATTATCAAAATTCAAAATACGCAGGTCGATTAAAAGAGCTTGTTTTTAACACTTATCATAAATAAAACAATTACATCATACAAGGCTCATAAATGGATTCAATCGAGAAGAATTTTATAAAAAGCATAACAGAAACCTTATCTAAAAAGCTTGAAAGGAAGTTGACGAGAAAGGAAATGAAATTTATTAGACAGCCAAGGGCATATATCGGATATGAAATGATCTTAGACTTCGTTTCAGACGAAAACATTAAAAAACAAGATGCAGAAAATTACATTGAACAAGCTCTAAAAGAAAATAAATAACTACACCCAATAACTAAGCATTCTGACGGCTGGAACCCTTCGACAGGCTCAGGGACCAGTAGTGTTGGAAACTTGGTTTTTATGGGGAATGGTTTTCT